>DATHLY010000178.1:0-4716 GCA_035487655.1 Rhizomicrobium sp.
GCGACAACAGCTGCTCGGCGGCATTTGCAGCGCCGGCGCCGCCATTTCCTTCATCCGCCGTCATCAGAAGGATGTTCTTGTTGCCGGAATCGAACATCGCCAATTCCGCCGCCTTCATCAACGACTGGGCCAGGGATCGGGTGGAGGCGGAGCTGCTGGAGAAAGGCAGGATGATGCCGACCCGGACCGGCACCACATCCGGGGCCATGCCGGGCAGGCGCAAATAGGTCGGCAGGTCATGGTCGAGGGGGTTCTTGGCCACCGGACCCTTGGGCGGAGGCGGCGGGGGGGCCGGCGCGGGAGCCTTGGGCTGGGTGGTGCAAGCCGCTATCGCAACAGCCAAGGCAATGGCACAAAAGCGGCGCAGGACAGGCATCGGACGGGACATCGGGAATTCCTTTGACACGCGAACTTAAGCCTTTGGACAGGACGGGTAAATCGCCCGCCTCCCTAACCGCCAATCAGGGCGATTTGGCGGCGGGGCTTTATATCTTGGCCACACCGATCGGCAATGCCCGCGATATTTCTCTGCGGGCCTTGGACACGCTCAAAGGTTGCGACGTGATCGCGGCCGAGGACACCAGGGTGACCGCCAAGCTTCTGGCCATTCATGGCATCTCCAAGTCCTTGATTGCCTACAATGACCATAATGGCGCACAGATGCGGCCCAAGATCCTGGCCCGGCTTGAACAGAAACAGGCGGTGGTGCTGGTGTCGGATGCGGGCACGCCGCTGGTTTCGGACCCTGGCTACAAATTGGTGCGCGCGGCGATTGCGGCCGGCTTTCCCATTGTCGCCCTGCCGGGCCCTTCGGCGGTGCTGGCCGGACTGACCCTCAGCGGACTTCCCTCTGATCGCTTCCTGTTTGCGGGGTTTCTGCCTTCCAAGGCCGGGGAACGCAAAAGCCTGTTGGAGGAATTGAGGGACATTCGCGCCACCCTGATCTTTTTTGAATCCGCGCAACGGCTTTCGGAGTCGTTGATGGCAATGGCGGAGGTGCTGGGCGAGCGCCAGGCCGCGATGGCGCGCGAACTCACCAAGCTGCATGAGGAAGTGCGGCGCGGCTCGTTGCGCGAACTGGCGGCGCATTTCGAAAAGCTCGGCGCACCCAGGGGCGAGGTGACGCTGGTGGTGGCGCCGCCGCAAGAAGCCACGCCCGATCATGCCAAGATCGATGCCGCGCTCAGATCGGCGCTGGCCTTCATGCCGGTCAAGGCGGCAGCGGACCTGATCGCAGGCCTGACCGACGGCTCGCGCAGGCAAATCTACACAAGGGCATTGGAATTGAAGGATGAGTAATCGTCAGGCTGCCGAACGGCATGGGCGCGTCAGCGAAAGCCTGGCGGCCTTGTGGTTGAGGCTGAAGGGCTATCGCATCCTGGAGCGGCGGCTGAAGACGCGATTGGGCGAGATCGACCTGGTGGCTGTGGCCCCGTTTGGACCGGTCTGTTTCATCGAGGTCAAGGCGCGCGGCCAGGGCCGCGCAGCCGCCGCGGAATCGGTAACGGTGACGCAGCAGACTCGCATTGCCCGCGCCGCCTTCCTCTATCTCGCCAGCCGCCCCGGGCTTTCCCGGCGCGGCGCCCGATTTGATATCATGGCCATTGCGCCGCGCGCGCTTCCCGTGCATCACCGCGATGTGTGGCAAGTGCAGTTCTGAGAGGGTTTCATGGGATTGACCGTTGCCATACAGATGGACCCGATCGAGCGGATCGATATCGGCGGCGATTCCACCTTCGCCTTGGCCATGGAGGCGCAAACCCGCGGCCACAATCTTCTGTATTACGGACCGCGCGACCTGTCCTTCCGCGACGGCAGGGTCAGCGCGCATGTCCGCCCGCTCAATGTACGCGCCGTGAAAGGCGACCATTTCGCGCTTGGCGAGGCCTTTGTCTATGACCTCGGCGCCGCCGATGTCGTGCTGATGCGCCAGGACCCGCCCTTCGACATGGCCTATATTTCCGCTACCCATATCTTGGAGCGTATCCATCCCAAGACATTGGTGGTGAATGACCCCAGGCATGTGCGCAACGCGCCGGAAAAACTGTTCGTCACCGAATTCGCCGAATTCATCCCGCCCACGCTGATCAGCTCCGACCTGCGCGAGATCCGCGCCTTCCGCCAGGAACATCAAGACATCATCCTGAAGCCGCTCTACGGCAATGGCGGCGCCGGCGTGTTCCGGGTCAAGCCGGAGGACGAGAATTTCGGCGCCCTGATGGAAATGTTCACCCAATTCTACCGCGAGCCGGTAATTGTCCAGCGCTACATTCCCGAGGTTCGCAAGGGCGACAAGCGCATCATCCTGGTGGATGGCGAATTCGCCGGCGCCATCAACCGCGTGCCGGCACAAGGGGAGGCACGCTCCAACATGCATGTGGGCGGGCGCCCCGAGGCCACCGAATTGACGGCGCGGGAAAAGGCGATCTGCGCGGCCATCGGCCCGGAACTGAAAAAGCGCGGCCTGATCTTCACCGGCATCGACGTGATCGGCGACTATATGACCGAGATCAACGTTACCTCTCCGACCGGCATTCAAGAGGTCCGGCGTTTCGGCGGAACCGACATTGCGGCGCTGGTCTGGGAGGCCATTGAAAGAAGGCGCTAGTGTCGTGGTTTCGAAGTTCGCCAAATTACCGATATCAGGCTCAAGGCGAACTTCGAAACCAAACGACACTCGAGTCAATAAATTGCTAGTGTCCTTCGATTCCAAAATTCGCCCGGAGTTTGATATAAAGATGACGCGAATTTTGGAATCGGGACACTAGCATGATTACCGTCCGACGCTCGCAAGACCGCGGCAGAACCAAGATAGAGTGGCTGGACTCCCGCCACAGCTTTTCCTTTGGCGACTATTACGACCCTGCCAACGAGAATTTTGGCTCCTTGCGCGTCATCAATGAAGACTGGATCAAGGGCGGCGCGGGATTTCAGCCCCACTCCCATCGCGACATGGAGATCGTCACCTACATCCTGGACGGCGCCATCGCGCACAGGGATTCATCGGGCGGCGGCGGCACCATCCGGCCCGGCGAGATTCAACGCATGAGCGCAGGGACCGGCATCGTCCATGCCGAATTCAATGCCAGCGCGAGTGAAACCTGCCACCTGCTGCAGATCTGGATCATGCCGTCCAAGCGCGGCATTGCACCCAGCTATGAGCAAAAGACCATCGATCCGGGCAGCGTACGCAATCATTTTGCCCGCATCGCCGCGCCGGAGCCACGCGAGACGGAAGTGCGGCTGATGCAGGATGCCGAAATCTGGGCGGCGAAACTGGATGCCGGGGTCGAGGCGATCCATGCTTTGGCGAAGGGCCGCAAGGCCTGGCTGCAAGTGGCCAAAGGCGAGGTTCGGGTGAGCGGCGAGACAGTGAAGGCCGGCGACGCCGCCGTCATCACCGACCAGGATCAAATCGCGGTGCGGTCCATGCAGCCCAGCGAAATGCTGATCTTTGACTTGGCATAGCGGTACCTACCCTCCCCTTGAGGGAGGCTCGAAAAATCCGCCAGGATCTTTCGGGGAGGGGTCACTCACCTGCTTACCCCTCCCCGAAATTTGTTCGCTGCGCTCTCAAATTTCGGCCCTCCCTCAAGGGGGGCGAGGCACTGCCCGCGAGGGCGGGCTAAGGCCGCAAGGGGCTTGGGAATTAACGTACCAAGCCAAACCGGCTCTTATACCGCGCGTCGATGCCTGACAGCGGGAAATAGATAAAGACATCGGTGGTGCCGAACTGACGGTCGATCACCGCACCGTCGCCGATGCAGCAGCCGGCGCGCACATAGCCCTTCAGCATAGCCGGCAGGCTGCGAATGCCTTCGCGTTCGTCGATGGCGTCCTTGGGCAAGCGGTTCATGTTTACATACAGTTCGGGCCGCGCCTTGACGCGCAGATGCTCCGGCATGGCATGGAAATGATGCAGGTAGGATAGCGGCAGCGCCATCTCCGTCACATCGATGCCGGGCAGCGAGGCGCAGCCGAACATCAGGTCGATGTCGAAACGCGCGACATAGGCCATCAGCCCTTTCCACAACAGCTGCATGGTCCCGGGCCGGGCGCGATAGCTTTTGAGGATGCAGGAGCGGCCCAACTCCAGATACTTGGTGTCGGCGGGCAGACCCTTCAGCATGATCGACAGGTCGTATTCGCTGGTGGTGTAGAAGCCGCCCACCTTGTCGGCGTCCTTCTTGCGCGTCAGCCGGTAGGTGCCCACCACCAAGGGCTGGCCGTCCTCGTCATGGGCGTCGCGGTCCACCACCAACAGGTGGTCGCAGACATCGTCAAACTTGTCGAAGTCCCGCCCCGTCTCGCGCATCTTGGGCGTCGGCGTGGCGCTCATCTCTTCATAGAAGACCTTGAAGCGCAGTCGCTGGGCCTGCTCGACTTCGTGCTCGGTCTCGGCCAGGCGGACTTCCAAGGCGCCCGAAAAGGCCAGGACGGGCCACTGCTCCAGGCGCCCCTCAAAAGGTCCGGCTTCGTAGATATTGACCACGGTCGCTTCCCATTGGTCCCGGTTTAAGTCCCCACGACTCAACCAGGCCTTGGCCACTGTCAGGGCTTAATCCTCTTATGCGACAGTTTGACAATTTTAGCCTAGAGGGCTGTCACAATCCAAGCTCTTGGTGAATTTTTGTGAAATTACGCCGGGTTAACACTTAGCCGGGGCTGCCGGCGGACAAGGAGGGCGAACAAGATCAAGGCGGGAACCCCGATGGC
>DATHLY010000179.1:0-2411 GCA_035487655.1 Rhizomicrobium sp.
GCCCGCGCTTCTGGTCATCGGCTTGTTCGGAGCCATGGGCATCAGCGACCTGATCTTCTTCGTCGCCAACAGCCTGAAGATTCCGGAAGGCGGCTGGCTGCCCTTGTTCATCGCGGCTTGCGTCTTCATCGGCATGGACACATGGCGGCGCGGCCGCCGCGTCCACCTGGAAAAGGTGCGTTCCGAATCCCTGCCGCTGCCCTTGTTCCTGGAACGCGCCGACAAGAGCACCACGCGTGTCGCCGGCTTGGGGATATTTCTTTCGTCGCGAACCGATATCGTCCCGGGCGCGCTACTGCACAATCTCAAACACAACAAGGTGCTGCATGAACGGGTTGTCATCGTCAATGTGGCGGTCGAGGACACCCCCGTGGTCGCCCCCGACAAGCGGCTTGAGGTCGAAAAGTTGGGCAAGGGCTTTTACACCGTGCGGGTGCATCACGGATTTTTCGAAACCCCGGACGTGCCCGGCGCCTTACGCGAGGCGCGCCGTTTTGGGCTGGCCATGGACGTGGACACCGCCACCTTCTTCGTTGGGCGCGAGACTTTGGTGCCAGCCGAACGGTCTGAGTTGGGGTCCTGGAGAAACAGGCTCTATCGCGCGATGGCGGGTGCGGCATTATCGCCTGCCCGCTTCTATCACCTGCCCACCAACCGGGTGGTAGAATTAGGCACTCAGATCGCGATCTGACCTTGAAACAAGACGCCAACGTTCCCTTCCGCCGTTCCCTTGGGCTGACACTCGGCGCCCTGGGCGTTGTGTTTGGCGACATCGGCACCAGCCCGCTTTATGCCATGCGCGAGTCCGCGCTGGCGGTCGGCGGCCACGCCGCCAGCCCGGCGGCGGTCTATGGCGCGCTGTCCCTGATCTTCTGGGCGCTGGTGATCGTGGTGACCGTCAAATATGTCGTCTTCATCATGCGCGCCGACAACAATGGCGAAGGCGGGGTGATGGCGCTGGCGGCCCTGGCGCACCGCGCGCCGGTGTCGCGCAGGGCCAAAACGGCCATCGGGCTGGCGGCGCTGATGGGGCTGGCGCTGTTCTATGGCGACGGCATGCTGACGCCCGCCATCTCGGTCTTGTCCGCCGTGGAAGGCCTGGGTGCGTCCGAGGCCTTCAGGCCCTGGATCATGCCCATCACCCTTGTCATCCTGGTGGTGCTGTTCCTGCTGCAAAATCGGGGTACCGAAAAAATCGGCAAAGTGTTCGGCCCGGTGATGGTTTTGTGGTTCATCGTCTTGGCGGTCCTAGGCGGACTGGAGATCGCCAAGCAGCCGCAAATTCTCTTGGCCGCCAATCCTCAATATGCCTTTGCCCTTTTTGCCACGGAGCCATGGACCGCCTTTGTGGCCTTGGGCTCGGTCGTCTTGGCGGTGACGGGCTGCGAAGCGCTCTATGCGGATATGGGCCATTTCGGCAGCAAAGCGATCCGCTGGGCCTGGCTCTATTTTGCCTTTCCGGCGCTGGTGCTGAACTATTTCGGCCAGGGCGCGCTGCTCTTGTCCAATCCATCCGCCGCCCCGTTCCTGTTCTATGCCCTGGTGCCGGGCTGGCTGCATTACCCCATGGTGGTGCTGGCCACCATTGCCACCATCATCGCGTCGCAGGCGGTCATTTCGGGCGTCTTTTCCATCACCCAACAGGCGGTCCAACTGGGCCAGCTGCCGCGCATGGAAATCCGCCACACCAGCGCCCAGGAGATGGGACAGATCTATGTGCCCAGAAGCAACGCCATGCTGGCGGTGGGCGTGGTGTTGATCGTGCTGATCTTCAAGAGCTCCGACGCGCTGGCCGCGGCTTACGGCATCGCGGTGACGGGCGTTATGGTGATCTCCACCGCTTTGGTCGCCGTGGTGGCGCGCTATCGCTGGAACTGGAAGCGCTCCACCGTGATCGCCATCTTCGGCGTGCTGGGGCTAATCGATGTAGCATTCATGAGCTCCAACGCGCTCAAGATCACCCAAGGCGGCTGGCTGCCGCTGGCGGTGGCAGGTGCCACCTTTGTCGTGATGGACACCTGGCGGCAGGGGCGGCGGATCCATTTGGATGCGATGCGCGACAATGCGCTGGCGCTGGACTTGTTCCTGGAGCGCGCCGATAAGTTCAGCCAGCGCATTGCCGGCACCGCGGTATTCGTGAGCGCCCGCCTGGATGCGGTGCCCAATGCCCTGCTCCACAGCCTCAAGCATTACAAGGTGCTGCACGAGCGGGTGGTGCTGTGCACCGTGACGGTGGCCGACACGCCCTATGTTTCCAAGGCCAAGCGCATCACCGTGGACAAGTTGGGCAAGGGCTTTTTTGCGGTGCGCATCTCCTGCGGCTTTTTCGAGACTCCCGATATTCCCGCTGCCTTGGCGCTGGGCCGCGCGCAAGGCTTGGCGCTGGAGCCGGATGCCACCAGCTATTTCCT
>DATHLY010000180.1:0-3073 GCA_035487655.1 Rhizomicrobium sp.
GAGATCATTGCCCGCGCCACCGGGGCGACCTTGGACCGCTATGCGCGGCTGGGCGCGGTGTTCGCCGCCTCGCCGGCGCAATATCGCAGCGCCGATCTGGGCCGCGCCGAGCCCGCCATCCGAGACATTCTTGTGTGGGACGCGGCGGGCAACCCGCGGGCGCAATGGCTTGCCTCTGGAGCCGAAATTTTGCGGCCCGACCTTGCGGGACCCCGCGCCGCCTTTTCCGGCGGCCTGGCGTTCCGCAATGGCTCGGACACGGTCGCGGTGCTGTTCGATCCCAAGAGCCTGGATTTGGGAGGGGCCGGTTTGGTGCCGCAAAAGAGCGTGTCGCGTGACGAGCCCCTTGCCGCCGCCGTGCCCGGTTGGCCGTTGGCAGTGGCGGGCCGGCTGGACGAAGACGGGGCCCTTTCGGACTGGGCCCAGACTTTGCCGCTCTATTTGTTTGTGATTGTTGGGCCTGCGCTGGTGGGCGGCTGGCTCGCGGCCATGTTCGTAGGTGAATTCGAGCGTCACGCTCGCGCTGCGCGCGCCGTACGGGCCCTCAAGTCCACCCGGCCTGTTGAAGCCAAATTGATGGTGCGCCTGGCCAATGCCGAACGCGGCGCGATGGAGGCCTTGCGTTCGAAATCGGAATTCATGGCTCATATGAGCCACGAACTGCGTACGCCGCTGAATGCGGTGATCGGTTTTTCCGAAATCATCGCCGACGAAATGTATGGCCCCTGCGGCCATCCCAAATACGGCGAATATGCCCGCGACATCGGCGAGGCCGGCCGCCAACTCCACGCCAAGATCGGCGACATATTGGAATTCGCCAATATCGAGGCCGGCCGCTTTCCCTTGCGCGAGGAGGCGGTGGACCTGGCGGCATTGGCGGCTGCTTGTGTTGACGAACAGCAGGGCCGGGCCTTCTCCCGCCGCATCTCGCTGTCGCTGGCCTTTGGCGAGCCAGGAAATGTGCGCGCCGACGCCAAAGCGGTGCGCCGCATTCTCACCAATCTCCTGGCCAATGCCCTCACCTACACGGCGGAGGGCGGCATCGTGCGCGCCGACGTGCGCTTTGAGGAAGGCGCCGGCGTGCTGACCTTGAGCGACAGCGGCGCGGGGTTCACCACGGGCGAGACCGCGCTGGCGGGCAGGCCGTTCCAGCGTTTCGACCGCGCCGGCACGGTCACCGGCGCCGGATTGGGCCTGGCCATCGCCATGGAGCTGACTCGGCGCATGGGCGGAGCGATGCGGCTGGCCGGCGGCGCCGGCCATGGCGCGGTGATGGAGCTGAGGCTGCCCAGGCTCTAGGGGCGCGCTCGCGCCGCCTTGTGGCTTTCACTCCCACGCGTCTAACCTAGGACAGTTTCAATTCGTACTCCGGTGTCATGGCCCGCCGGAGTGCGGGCCACCCAGTTGGGGCCAGTCCCGATATCGAAGAATGTGGCTGCGGCCCATCCTTCGACGTTCGCGATTGATGTCACCTGGGCGGCCCGGAGTCCTGGGCCCTGACAATGGGTGATAGTGTTGGGCATGAAGACAGGATGGCTCATCGGCGGCATCGCCGCCGCTCTTATCGTGACCGTCAGCGGCTGCGGCAAGAGTAGCAGCGGCCCCGTCACCCTGTTCCAGTGGCAGGACTATATGGAGCCGCCTTTCCTGGCCGATTACGAAAAGGCGTATGGCGAAAAACCGGCCATCACCATCTTCGCAGATGAGGACGAAGCCTTTTCCAAAATGCGCGCCGGTTTCAAGCCGGACGTGATGGGCCCCTGCTATTACGAATTCCCCCGCTGGAAGGAAGCGGACCTGTTGGAACCCATCGACACATCGAAACTGAAAAATTGGAACAAGATCGCGCCCACCCTGCGCAACCTGCCCGGCATCTCGGCCGGGCCCGGCAAGGTATGGTTCGTGCCGCATTACTGGGGCAACACTTCGCTCACCATACGCACGGATCTCGCGCCGGAATATGCCAAATCGCAAAACTGGGACATCTTGTTCGACCCCAAATACAAGGGCCGCGTGTCGGTGATGGATGGCGTCGACGACACTGTCCCCTTCATCGCCCGCATGGCCGGTGTCAATGCTTACGAGATGAGCGAGGCCGACTGGGTGAAGGTGCAGGCCAAGCTGCGCGAGTTGGTGCCGCACTTGCGCTTTGTGTCGTCGGACGACACCGCGCTGGCGCAGGGCCTGGCCTCGGGCGAGTTGGTGGCGGCGATGAGTTGGCGCACAACTTTTGCGGCGCTCAATCGCGAGCACAAGCCGGTGGCGTACCTGAATCCACCGGGCGGCATCTTCACCTATGTCTGCGGGTTGGTGATGCACAAGGACCCGAGCAACGAAGCCAAAGCCCTGGCGCTGATCGATTCCTCGCTGTCGGACGACGCCGCCGTCTACACCATCAGCCATATCGGCGATGAGCCCGCCAATGTCGGCGCCATGGCCAAGGTGTCGGATTCGGTATTCCAGAATCTGGGCATCCAGCGCGACCTGGAGGCCTTCCTAAAAAGCGGTGTATTCCAGCGCCGGCTGAAGGACAAGGAAAAGATCGTGGCGACCTGGATGGAGATAAAGAGCGGGGTGCAGTGAAGTCCGGGAAGCTGGCGAACGCAAATCAACGTTGTCATGGCCCGCCGGAGTGCGGGCCATCCAGTTGGGTCAAGCGCTTCTGAAGAAGTCAGAGACTGCGGCCCTGGATGGCCCGGACGTGAAGTTTATCCTCCGACCGCGCTTCGCGCGGTTCGGGGGGCCGGGCCATGACAATTTGGGGATTGGGCATGACCAGAGCTAGAGGACCAACCCCTCCCCGAAAAATCCTGGTGGATTTTTCGACCCTCCCTCATGGGGAGGGTCAAATAAAAGCAAAAGGGCCGGAGCAGAGCTCCGGCCCTTAATTCTTGCGCGCGTAAAACTAAATCACGCCGCGCTTGTGCTCGCCGACCACGACCCGGCCCGGCTCGAAGGCGCGCTTGAACACGTCCAGCGCCTTGCGGGGTTCGGCATTGCCGCACATGAAGACATCGAAGGCCGCGAAACCTTTTTCCGGCCAGGTGTGGACGGAGATGTGGCTTTCCGCCAG
>DATHLY010000181.1:0-6692 GCA_035487655.1 Rhizomicrobium sp.
TCATGCCGACTATGTGAAAGCCGGCATCGACATGCAGATTCTCGCCGGTGACCGCGCTGCCCAGGTCCGACAGCAGGAACAGCGCCGAATTGCCGACTTCTCCTTGCGTCACGTTGCGGCGCAGGGGCGAGTTATATTGGTTCCATTTCAGGATGTAGCGGCTGTCGGCGATGCCGGCGAAGGCCAAGGTCTTGATCGGGCCGGCGGAGATGGAATTCACTCGGATCTGCTTCTTGCCCAGGTCTTCGGCCAGATAACGCACGCTGGCTTCCAGCGCCGCCTTGGCCACGCCCATCACATTGTAGTGCGGCGTGGTGCGCTCCGATCCAAGATAGGTCAGCGTTACCATGCTGCCGCCACCCGGCATCATCTTTTCCGCGCGCTGTGCCACCGCGGTGAAGGAGTAGCAGCTGATGTCCATGGTCATGCGGAAATTCTCCGCCGTGGTGTCGACATAGCGGCCCTTCAACTGGTCCTTGTCGGAGAAGGCGATGGCATGCACCACAAAATCCAGGCTGCCCCACAGTCTGCCGAGTTCGGCAAAGGTGGCGTCGATGGACTCCGTTTTGGTGACGTCGCAGTCGACCATCGCCGCGGGCTTTAAGGGCTCGACCAACGGCACAACCCGCTTCTTGAACAAATCGCCTTGATAGGTAAAAGCCAACTCGGCGCCGGCGTCATGCAACGCCTGGGCGATGCCCCACGCGATGGAATGCTGATTGGCCACACCCATGACAAGGCCGCGTTTGCCTTTCATGAGGCCGGAAGCTGGCATGCTGTGTTTCCTGTTTTTCGTAAGGCTGAGCCCAAGTCATTTACCCTGAATGGGCCAGTGACCAAAGGGAATTTCTGGCGTCGAAACTTAGAACAATACCAAAGGCTTATCGCATCTTTGCGCGCGGGTCATAGCTGGCGGTCCACGCCGAGGCAAAGTTGCGCAGGGACTCATCCGGCTGATCGGGAAGAGAGATGACCAATCGTACATAAAGATCGCCCGCCGGCTCGCTGCCATGGGCGGGAATGCCCTTGCCCTTGAGCCTCAGCACCGTGCCGGTATTGGAATTGGGCGGTACTGTCAGGGACACCGTGCCCGTCAAGGTCGGGACCGGTACCTTGCCGCCGACAACCGCTTCTTTCAGCGTCACCGGCAGGTCCATGCGGATGTCGTTGCCGTCGCGCGTCAGATAGGGATGCGGCGCCACCGATACGCTCAGCAGAATGTCGCCATTGGGGCCGCCGCCACGGCCGGCGCCGCCACGACCCTTCACCCGCACGACTTGGCCGTCCTTGACGCCCACCGGAATTTTGACGTCGATCTGCTCGCCATTCTGCAACACGACGCGCCGCGTGCCTCCGGCCGCGGCCTCGTCGAAGCTGACGGTGACGGCGGCGGAGAAATCCTCGCCCTTGGCGCTGCCACGCGGTCCGCTGCTTTTGGCGCCGCGCCGCGCGCCGCCCATCAGGTCGGCAAAGATATCCTCGAAGCCCGCCGCACCGCCGGGCGCGTCGTCGAAGCTGAAATGAAATTCCCGCGCGCCCGCTGCGCCTGGTCCGCCGCCGCCGCCGGAACCGCCAAAACCGGAGCCGCCAAAGCCGGAGCCAAATGGATGGCCCTGGCGAAAGCCGCCCTGTCGTGGATCAAAACCGCGCGGATTGCCGTCGGCGCCGATGGCGCCCGCGTCATACTGAGCCCGCTTTTCCTTGTCGCCCAATATGTCATAGGCGCCGGAAATTTCCTGGAAACGCTTCTGTGCCGCCGCGTCGCCCGCATGCTTGTCGGGATGATGTTTCTTGGCCAGCGTCCGGAACGCTTTTTTGATGTCGGCCTCGCTCGCCGTCTTGGGGACGCCGAGGACTTCATAAGGGTCTTTCATGCCGGTCTTTCAAAGCGAATGGACAGAAGGCGGATCGGGCCGTGGGGAATAGGGCCTAGATTGGTCCTTTGTATCATCAATTCAAGGGTTTGGTCCGAATGTCCGGCGGGGGCGCGGTCTTTGCGGGCACGGGCGTGGCGCTGTCCGCGGGCGCGCTTGCCGCCTGAGCGCGCTCGACCGCCGGCAGCCCCAGATAGGCGGAGCGCGCGGCGGCCTCCGGCATGCCACGCTTGGCGGCAGCTGCATACAATTGACGGGCGACTTCCAGATCCTGCGGTACCAATGGCGGGGCACCGGTCTCATAAAATTGGCCCAACTGATATTGCGCGACCGGATGATTGGCGGCAGCCGCGGCTTCCAACAGCGGCAACGCCCGCGCCAGATCGGGCGGGCCCAGTTCGCCCTTGAGATACATGTCGGCCAGGTCAGCCTGGGCGGTGGGAAGGCCCGCTTCGGAGGCGCGCAGATAAAGCTCCTCAGCCCTTTTGGGGTCCTTTTCCGTCCCCTGGCCCTTGCGCAGCATCACGGCCAGGTTGCGCATGGCCGCGATATCCTCGTAGCGCAGCTCCCACCAGGTCTTGAAAGCCTTTTCGTAGTCGCCCGCGTCATAGGCGGCGACGCCGGATTCGAACACCGCGGCGATTTCCGCCGAGCTGCGGGCCTCGGCCGGCACCGCCATGGCGAGACAGGCGCAAAGCGTCAGGACAAGGGCCGGCACAGTGGCAAATCTGGCCGCCAAGACAGCGGTAAGAGGCGGAAAAATCTTGTGCATTTGGGGCATACCGACCCAAGGCTACCCTGCCAAAAGCGAAACTGCTAGGACGGCGCGCATGACGATGGAGACAGGCGGACCCCTGGACGATGGCGGCATTGCCGCGGGTCCCGATCCCTTCGCACTATTCCAGGACTGGCTCAAAGAGGCCGAAGCCACGGAGCCCAGCGATCCCAATGCCATGGCGCTGGCCACTGCAGGGCTGGACCGGGTCCCCAATGTCCGCATGGTGCTGCTCAAGGCCGCCGATGCGAACGGGTTCGTATTCTATTCCAATTCCGAGAGCGTGAAGGGCGCCGAATTGGCCGCCAATCCCCAGGCCGCGATCAATTTCCATTGGAAGACGCTTAGGAAGGCCGTCAGGGCGCAAGGCAGCATCACCCGGGTTTCGGATGCGGAAGCCGACGCCTATTTCGCCACCCGGCCCAAGGACAGCCAGATCGGCGCCTGGGCCTCGCCGCAATCGCGCGCCATGGAAGGCCGGTTTGTGTTTGAGAAAAGACTGGCCGAATACGGCATCAAATATGCGTTGAGCAAAGTGCCGCGTCCGCCTTATTGGGCCGGTTGGCGCATCACGCCCTTGCGGATCGAATTCTGGCGCGACCGCCCTTTTCGCTTGCATGACCGTTTGGTTTATTTCCGCAATGACGTCTCGTCAGCGTGGCGCACCGAACGGTTGTTTCCGTGACGGAGGTCACCGTCTTTTGCGCTGTGTGGCATCAGGACCCTGGCCGCCACGAGCTGATCCAGGCGCATCGCGAAAATCTCCGCAGGCAATCTCTGCCGGTCGAAGTGCTATACGTGTTCGACGGCGGCGATGTTCCCCTGCAGGGGCTGGAAGCGCAGACCATCGGCGCCAGCGACGCGCTCACCATCTATCAGGCGTGGAATCTGGCTTTGGCGGCTGTGAAGACGCCTTTGGTGATGAACTTGAATCTGGATGACCGGCTGGCGCCCGATGCGGTGGCGAAACTCACCGAACATCTAAAGGCCACGGACGCGGTCCTGGCCGGCGGCGACTGGCATATCTGCTACAGCCAGCCGGAAACCGATGCCGTCAGGCCCTGTCATGCGGCGGCGGACATTCCCTTTTCTCTGGACTGCCCGCCCGCGATGGAATCGCCGCGCCGGCTGGGCAGCGGCACGGGCGAACGCCTCACCTATGGACCTGCCACGCTGTGGCGTATCGGCATTCATGCCAAGATCGCGCGCTATCCCTGGCGGCTGAGGGATGGAACACTGATAAAGTCGGTTGCAGATGGCGCCTTCTGGTCCATCCTGTCTCATCTGGGGGCGAGAATGTCGCGGCTGCCCATGGTGGTCGGCAATTATCACTTCCATCCGCACGAACAGGCGGAATATCGCGTCAAGGAAAGCCTGGGCGACATGCTTCCCAATATCATGAAGGTCTGACGGATGACGCAAGCGGGCGAAGACCGGATGCAGCAAGCAGGCGCCTTGATGCGGCGCGCGGCTATCGCCTCGGTCTCGGTGTCGCTGTTTCTGGTGGGAATCAAGACCTTCGCCTATTTCGCCTCCCATTCGGTGGCGATGCTGGCATCCTTGGCGGATTCCGCGCTGGATCTCTTCACCTCCTGGCTGAACCTGGTCGCCATCCGCCAGGCGCTCACCCCGGCCGATGCCGAGCATCGCTTTGGCCATGGCAAGGCGGAACCGCTGGCGGGGCTGGCGCAGGGCGCCTTCATTTCGGCATCGGCGCTGTTCCTGGTGATCCAGGCGGTCAATCGCATCATCACGCCCGAGCCGATCGACCACAGCCTGGAAGCGCTGATCGTAATGTGCGTCGCCATCGCCTGCGCAATCGGGCTGATCCTGTATGAGCGCCGCGTGGTGGCGAAAACCGGATCGCTGGCGGTGGAGGCCGACCAAACTCACTATCTGGGCGACCTGGTCACCAATGTCGGCGTGGTGCTGGCGCTGGTTCTGTCCAGCGAATTCCGCTGGACCCTGGCCGATCCCCTGATCGCCATCGCGGTCGCCGGCATCATGCTTTTCACCGCCATTGGTGTGGGGCGGACAAGCTTCAACCAGCTGATGGACCGCGAATTGCCGGTCGAGGAGCGAGCCCGCATCTGTCGCATCGCGCTCAGCCATACTTCGGTGAAGAATGTGCACGACCTCAAGACCCGCATGGCGGGGCTATCCACCTTCATCCAGCTGCATCTGGCACTCGACCCTCAGATGCGGCTCGTCGATGCGCACACGGTCAGCGACGCGGTGGAGACGGCGCTGCTCCAGGCCTATCCCGGCGCGGAGGTGATCATCCATCAGGACCCGGCGGGACTGGAGCCGCCGCCCACCATGCCCAATTAAGATTCCGCATTCTTCCGTAGGGGGCGCGGGTCTTTCGCCCGCTGAGTGCGTCGGCCGTGCTCACGTACGCTAGGTACGCTCCGCGCGGCCTCCTGCTCATCGGGCAAAATCCCTCGCGCATCCGAACGGCGGATTGGCGATCTAGAAGAGCTTTACGCGCGGATGGGCTAGGCCGCGCACAGCTGCCCGCACGTACCTTAGCTGTCATGGCCCGCGACTGCGGGCCATCCAGATGATCGTAAAGCTTCATGGGCTCGCGGACGCTCGCCTGCTGGATGGCCCGGTCAAGCCGGGCCATGACAAGTTGGGTGTGATGCCTAATCGCCACCTACCACCGCAGCAGGCGCGGTCCCAGAGCTGCGCCGATCGCCGTGGTCACCGCAATCCCCAGCGTGTACCAGATGGCGATGAAGGGAGCCGCACCTTCGGTGCAGTGAAACGAATAGACGAACGCGCCCGCGGCGCCCGCGAATAGCCCGGCGCCGGCGCCCGCCAGGGTCAACTGTGTGGGCGCGAGCTTGCGCAACGCCCAGAATGTCGCCGCCAAGGTGGGAAGGGCGGTCAGAAACACAAGAGGAGCGCACACTCGGCTGGAATGGCCCATCACCAGCTTGGGCATGTCGGCCTGGGGCGCGCTCATCTGCAGCACCGACAACAGGGCAATGGCGAGTAGCGGCAAAATCAGCAACAGCAGGGGACGGGTCATCTCTGTGCCGGGGCGGCCGGCCCGCTCCACCAGCCAGAAGCCGAACATCGCGATGGCAAAGGTGTAGATCAGCTTGGTCCACATGCCGAAGCTGACCATGGCGGTGCTCAAGTCATGGCGAAGCCCGATCAGAGTCAGCATGACCAGGATCGAGCCGGCAATGCCCAGCAGGGCGGCACGCATCAGCAGCTTGGCGACCGAACCGCGGCGGACCGGCTCAAGGCCTTCGGAAAGTTGGGCGATCAGCTCATCGGTCCGCATCGCCGCGTCCTTCATCTTTCAAGTCCTCGCCCAGGGCCTTGATGGCGCGATGCACGCTCACCTTGACGGCGGATTCCGACATGCCGGTGCGTTTGGCGGCGTCGGCGACCGAAACGCCGTCCAGCTTGATGTCCTTGACCAGCTCTCGCTTGGCGGGGGGCAACTTGTCCAGCAGCTTGGTCACATCGCGCCGGGCGATCGCCTCTTGCGTTTCGTCATGGCCGAACAGATCGCCCGCATCTTCCAGCGGCACTGTGGCGCGGCGCTTGCTGCGGCGGAATTCGTCGATCAGCTTGTAGCGGGCGATGCCATAGACCCAGGCCGTGAAGGGCAGGGACGGGTCATAGGTCGCGCGCCGCGCGTGTATGGCAATCAGGGTTTCCTGCACTGCATCCTCGGCCGCGCCGAGGTCCAGACGGCGCGCGAAATAACTCCTCAGGTGCCGGGTCAGGCCCGAGAGCAGCATCCGGTAGGCGGCGGCGTCGCCCATCAGGGCGGCTACCATCCAATCCCGGTATTGCGCCTCTTGGGCGATCAAACACGGCTCCGTTTGAGAAATTTCGTGCGCGGCGGCGGAAAGTTACACCCAAGATAGCCGGCCAAGACAGAAGGATGGTCAGCTTTCCATGGAACCCGCGCGCCTGGCGCCCCACCCTCAGTTCTTTTTGGCCTCGTCCAGGATGTCGGCGATCATATCCTTGCCTTCATGGCTGTGGATCCAGTTCTCGGCGGCCGACAGGCTGGG
>DATHLY010000182.1:0-2653 GCA_035487655.1 Rhizomicrobium sp.
GGCCGCGGCGTACCCTATGGCGTGGCGATCGCCATCGCGACAATGGTCATCATTGTGTGGCCATTTCCCCAGAATTTTCTGAACTAGCGCTCCGCGGCACAATGACCGGGGCAGGAACCACGCTCTACGCCCGTATGCCCGGCTGGGCCTCCAGGGTGTTGCTGGCTTTGGTGCTGCTGTTGACCATCCTGCCGGCGCGTCCCCATCCGCCGTTGCATATTCCCGGCGAACGGGAGTGGGGACAACCCTCCCCGGAAAGTTACGATGTGAAGCTCTACAAAAAAATCGTGGCGGACATCGTGCGGGGCCGGAGCTACTACGAGGCCGCCGCCGCTGAGCAGCGGGCCTTCCATTATCCGACATCGCCGCCCGAGGTTTTCCGTCTGCCCACCTTGGCATGGATTCTTGCGGGACTGCACTATTATGCTTTTGCCCTGGGCCTGCTGCTTGGCCTTTATGGGGTGGTCATCGCCCAGTTTTATCGCGAACTTATCGCGGCAGGCGCGTCGTTGTCAGAAAGAATCCTATCAGTGGCCGTGGCGACAACAGGCCTTTCCATCGTTGGTGTGGCCGAAGGCGCCTACTGGCATGAAGTCTGGGCGGCTGTGTTGGTGGCCCTAGCCCTGCTGTCCTATCGCGCCGACCGGTGGTGGCCCGCCGTTCTGCTGGGCTCGATCGCTTGTCTTATCCGTGAACTCGCCGTGCCTTTTCTATTCGTGATGGCAGGGTTCGCGCTATGCGAAAAACGCTGGGCGCAGTTTGCCGCCTGGCTTGCCGCGATCCTTCTGGCGGCGGCGGCTTTCGCCGCGCACATCCAAGCGGCCGCCGGTCTGCATCGACCGGGCGATCTTGTCTCTGCCAGCTGGCTTGGCTTCGGCGGATGGGAATTCTCCATCGCCACCGCCAAATGGAATATTCTTTTGCATGCCCTTCCATATCCGCTCATCGCCCTGGCTGTTTGTCTGGGGGTCATTGGGCTAGCGGGCGCCCGAGACGATCGGGCGCGCCGCGCTGCGGCTATCGTGGCCGGCTATTTAATTGGCTTTCTGGTGTTTGGCAGGCCGGACAATTTCTATTGGGGCGTGCTTTATGCGCCGCTTCTTCCAGTCGGCTTCCTTCTGGCGCCGTCTGCGCTGGGCGACTTGTTCCGGAGCGCCTTTGCCCGATCCAAGGCAGAGTGAAGGCTGTTCAGGAGGCCTGCCACAGCTGTTCCAGCCGCTCGCACTCCGCCCGGCAGGCCGCCGCCAAATCGGCATGGCCGTCATGGCCGCGCGCCTGTGCCAGGCGCTGGCGCACGTCGTCGCTGAAGTGAGGCGCGAGGATTTCGTAGCAGGGTTGTGCCCGGAATCGCTGGAGGAATGCCACATCGCTCATGTGGCGTTGGATCGCCAAATCGGTCAGGGCTTTGACGTCGCCGCAATAAAGCAGCAATCGCTTGTGCTCATCGATCCCGTCGTGCTCCGCATTCCCGGCAAGACCGCTGCGCTTGCCATGTAGATATAAGGTCAGCATGGTCAGCATCATGGCCGCGCCAAAACCCGCCGCCGTGCCGATGACGAGATCGGCCCAGGATATCCGCAACAGCCAATTCACAACTTCGCCCATGGCGGAGCCAAGTTGACACCAAGAACGGGGCTATCTTGTGGTGATTCGCAGGCCGCTGCGCAGTCTGACGTGCTGCTGTCCGGCTACATTCTCCTTACACGGAGTATGTGGCCCCGGAGTATGTGGCCCCAAGGTTTGACAAAATATCTTGTAAAAACAATAACTTACGCGAAACACTAGGCAGCGGCACGATCGGGTTGGGCGCGCGGCAGATCGATCATCACGGTGGTGCCGAAATTTTCCCTGCTCTCGATGCTGACACTGCCGCGATGTTGGCCCACCAGCGCCTTAACCAGCGCCAGACCCAATCCGGTGCCTTCGCGCGCCAACATTGGATCGTTTGAAGCCTGCTCGAAGGCACTGCCAATGCGCGGCAAGAGATCTGCGGGAATGCCGATGCCGGTATCCCGCACTTTCAGGCTGACGCGCTCGCCGACGAGGGTGGCGATGACCTCCACGGTACCGCCGCGGCGGGTGAATTTCACCGCGTTGGACAGAAGGTTCAGCAAAATCTGTTTGCAGGCACGGGAATCGGCGGTGAGCGTCAGGCGCGGCTGCGTCACCGTCTTGACCAGCCTGATATCCCCTTCTTCGGCGCGGCGCTGCGTCAGCCTGAGACAGAGGTCTATCGTTTCCACCAGGTCCATCTCATGCGGGTCGATGCTGAATTTCCCCGCTTCGATCTTTGCCAGGTCCAATATGTCAGAAACCAGGTTGAGAAGGTGGTTCCCCGACTCGTTGATCAATGCGGCATATTCCTGATAGGCCGTGCTCAACGGGCCCTTGAGCTGGTGCTGCATGATGTCGGAAAAGCCGATGACGGCGTTCAGCGGCGTGCGCAGTTCGTGGCTCATATTGGCCAGGAATTCGGACTTTACCCGGCTGGACGTTTCCGCGGATTCCTGCGCCACGCGGCTGTCCAGGAGCGCCTTCTCCAGCCGCATGCGCTCGAGCGTGCTGTCACGGAAAATCTTGAGCGCGCGGGAAAATTGACCGATCTCATCCTGGCGGTCATCAAAGGGAATCTCGCCCCGCATCTTGCCGGCAG
>DATHLY010000183.1:0-2539 GCA_035487655.1 Rhizomicrobium sp.
GGTCTCACTGCTGGACCAATCCGGCGCGACGCCCGTCCGCCTGGCGACAGAAAAACTAAAGACGGCGCTGGCAAAGCATGGCGTGACACTGGAACAGGTCTCCGATCTCGACCAGGCAAAAGGCTTGGTCGTTGTGGTCGCCGGGCCCGGCTCGCCGCTGGCAGCGCATTTTCCGCCTGCCGCTGCCAATTGGGCCTCACCCGATTGCCTGCGCTTGGTCCCAGGCGAAGCGGGCGGCCATGCCGCGCTGCTGATTTCGGCCACCAATCCGCGCGGCTTTGCCTATGGCCTGCACGAACTGGCGGAGCGGGTGGAATTTGGTGGCCCGCTAGCGCTACACCTGAAGGAACGGATCGAAGAAATCTCACCCAACCGCGTGCGCAGCGTCGCGCGCCCCTTCCTGAGCGAGATCGAGGACAAGGCCTGGTTCTACGACCGCGAGGGCTGGCGGGACTATCTCGACATGCTGGTTCAGGCGCGCTTCAACCGCTTCAATTTCGCGCTGGGCTTCGGCTACGACTTCCCCAAGGGTGTTACTGGCGATTATCTCCATTTTCCATATCCCTATCTGGTGGAGGTGCCCGGCACCAACGTCGCCATCACGCCGGCGCTGCCGGTGGGCGAACGGGAAAAGAATCTCGACACATTGAAGTTCATTGCCCGCGAAACCGGTCTGCGGGGATTGGAATTTCAGCTCGGGCTTTGGACGCATGCCTGGCAATGGACCGACAGTCCCAAGTCCGATCATGTGATCAGCGGTCTGGAAACTGCGGGCCAAGTGGATTGGGCCAAAGGGGCCCGCTACAGCCGCGATGCGCTGGCGATCCTATTGAAGGAATGTCCGGAGATCACCGGCATCACCTTGCGCGTGCATGGCGAGAGCGGTGTTCCAGAGGGCAGCTATCCCTTCTGGCAGACCCTGTTCGAAGCCATCGCCAAAGCGGGACGCAAGGTCGAGATCGACATGCATGCCAAGGGCATCAACCAGATCATGATCGACATGGCCACCAAAACCGGTCAGCCAGTGAAGGTCGGGCCCAAATTCTCCGCCGAGCATCAAAGCCTGGCTTATCACCAAGCCGACATCCGCGAGCTGGAAATCCCCAGCCCCGACCGCATGGAAGAGGGTGTCTTCAACGTCTCCAATGGCGAGCGGCGTTTCACCCGTTACGGTTACGCTGACCTTTATCTGGAAGGACGCGGCTTCGACATTCTCTATCGCCTGTGGCCGGGCACGCAGAAGCATCTGCTGACCGCCGATCCTGCTTGGGCGTCGGCGCTGGGACGCGCGGCGCATTTTTGCGGTGCGGCGGGTTTGGAAATTTGCGAGCCGTTGACCTTCAAGGGCCGCGAAGGCTCCGGCCATTCGGGCGGGCGCAACGCCTATCTGGGCACGGATACGGCCATGGACTGGCGCAAGTTTGCGGACAGCTACAGGCTGTGGGGACGGCTGCTCTACAATCCCGAAGCCACGCCGGATGCCTGGCGCAAAAGCCTGGCGCGCACCTATGGCAAGTCGGCGCTTGCCGCGGAGCGCGCGCTGACGTCGGCCAGCCGGATATTGCCGCTGATCACCAGCGCGCACATGGCGTCGGCATCCAATCATGCCTTTTGGCCGGAAATGTACTCCAACCAGCCGATCGTGGATGGCACGAGCTATGTGCCTTACAGCGACACGCCGCAACCGCGCGTCTTCGCCAATGTCAGCCCGCTGGACCCGCAGCTTTTCTCGACAATCGCCGAACATGCCGGCGACCTGTTGGCGGGCCGCGCCAATCCCAAATATTCGCCGGCAGAGGTGGCGGCGTGGCTGGATGGTTTGTCGCGCGAGTCCGGCCAGGCTCTGGTGCAGATGGGGGCGCCAAAAACCGCAAGTGAGAAGAGACTGGCGAACGACGTGGCCATCTTGCGAGGCACCGCCGAGTTTTTCGCCGCCAAGCTGCGCAGCGCCGTGCTCTTTGCGCTGTGGCAGAATAATTCCGATCCCGCGCTGGGGGCTGCAGCGCTGGAGCATTACCACCGCGCCCGCGCCCGCTGGGCGGCAATGGCGCAACGCGCCAAAAGTGTCTATGCCGCCGATATTTCTTATGGTTCCATCCCGCAGCGGCGGGGCCATTGGAGCGACCGGCTGGCGGCGATAGACGCCGATCTCGCCATCATGGCCAAGGCGGTTGGTTCCGCGCCTGCCCCCGCGGGCGCATTCAGTGGCCCCGGCGCTTCCGTGATTAAGCCTGCTGCACGGCCCGTCACACCAGTGCGCCACACCGCGCCCGACCAGTTCACGCCGGGCGGCAATCTGCCTCTGGTGATACACGCGAAAGCGGACAGTGCGGAGATATTTTATCGCCATGTCAACCATGGCGAGCGCTGGCGTTCCATTGCGATGAGCCCATCTGGGGACGATATGCGCGCCGCTATTCCGGGCGACTACACGCGCTCGCCTTATCCGTTGCAGTATTATTTCGTGCTGCGGAACGACGCGCGGGCCTGGATGTATCCGGGGTTCAATGCGTCGCTGTCGAACCAACCCTATTACGCG
>DATHLY010000184.1:0-10552 GCA_035487655.1 Rhizomicrobium sp.
CTGGAATTCTGGGAAAGAGTCAAAGGCAGGCAGTGACGGGCGGCTATTGCCCGCCCAACGTCTGGCTCATCCGGTCGGCGATTTCACTCATCTGGGTGGCGAGCAGCATCCTGTCGGGACTCATCCCGTAAAGGCCGCGCAGATAAGCAATGTCGTTTCCGGTCAACTCACCGGTCTTGGCTTCGCAGCCTTTCGCCAGCATGTTCTCGATGCTCGGCAACTCCTGGCAGGTATCCAGGGAATTCAGCTGGGCCAGCGCAAGCATGGCAACGTAATCGGCCAGCGGGCCAGCCTCATATCCATTCAGCCTGTTGATGTCGGCGACGATGATGATGTGATAGAAGACGCTTCGCACACCATCGCTTATGTGATCTCCCGAAACGCTGGCATAGGTGGCGTCGGGCAGATATTCCGTTGGGCCACCTCGACCCAGGCAAGTGAAACAGGGCATGGCTATGCCCTCGCCCGTGCGTAGGGCGCTGTCTATCCTGCTCATTCCGTGCCGGTCCTTGGTTTGGGTTGTGTACCAGGCCTGGACGGGCCGGGTGACCGTCGCCAGTTTCTCCAGCTGGGCGCCGCTTTGGGCATAGCCCAGATACTCCACCTGATGCTCGCGGACATTATCCAGCAGCTCTTGCGGCAATTTGGTGAAAACAATCTCGATGTTCGGCGTGCAGGATTGCATGACGTTGACCGGGGCGCCCACCATCGCCGCGACGTCCTTCACCCGTTGCGTGACAAATTTGGTGACGGCAGGCTGCTGCCCCACGGTGAGCGGACAGATGCCGTCCTCCCACCGCGCGATCTTGCCGGTCATGTGCGTCGGTGTGGCGAAGGACGCGACAAACCTTTTGATGACGTCTCGCGATCTGGTTCCCGTCCCCGTAGCGCTTTCGGCGGGCGCAGGGGCAGGCTGCGCCGGCGACGGCGACGGCGCAAGGATGATCGCGCAGAGGGTAACCGCGAACAGGGAAAACCGGAAATCAGCCATCGAACCACTCCGACCCCAGTCGCAGAATACTATGTCAGTCGCCGGCATGCCACAGTCAGAATGGTGCCAAGCGAGTGGTGAATTGTCATGGCCTCCCTGCCCGCGCATGCGATAAGACCCCGCCCATGCTGGAAAAGGAACACGGCGCACTAAGGCAGCCCCTGGATTTGTTCCCAAAGAGAAAGGACGAGGGGAAGTTGGGTCAAGACTGTCCCGTGCAACTGCAACAAGGCTGGGCCAGATTAACCGCCCTGCTCGTCGTCGCGGCGTTGATGCCATGGCCACTCTTGATTACCCACGACAATTGGTGGGCTTTTGTCTTGGTCACCGCTGCGATTGTGGCGGCACTGCGCCTGCTGCTTGGACGACAATGGACAGACTATGCGGGTCTCAACTTGTCGCCGACACATGTTTTAATAGTCGTCGCGGCATTCGCAGTGGTCGCAACGGGAAGCGAGGTGCTTCTCCCCATCGTGTATAAGACGGCTGCGCTGAAGGCGAATGCTCTGACCATTGAAGAACAAACCGGAATGATGTTCCAGGCGTTCAACGAAGAAATCTTTTTCCGGGCGCTCATGATCGGTTTCTTCATCCAATACGTGCGTTCGGCACTCATGATTTCACTCGGGCTGGCTTTCCTCTTCGCAGCAGCGCACTTTCTTCTGTACCGCTTTGGCACCCTGCACATGGCACTTTCAATGGCCTCGCTCGCAACACTGTTCTTTGCTGGTGTGGCGTGGAACAACCTTTATTTGGCCTTTCGGCACATTGGTTTCTCCTGGGCGTTACATGCTGGGTGGAATGTGGTTTGGCTGCCCGCAGCGTTTTATGATGCATCGACCAATGAGCGTCTGCACGAACCACAGGTTTTTGACCGGGTGTTGGGCTCGCCTACCATGCTAGCTGTAACTTGCGCGATGGCGGTCCTCAGTTTTGTATTTTTGGTGCGGCGCCCGGGCGCCAAGGCTCGGCCGCTCGCCTAAGCTCGCGGCGCTGGCCTAGCTTTTCTTATGAGCGAAGCGAATTAGAAAAGCTTGCCCGTGCCTAGCGACAGCGTAGCGGCACGAGCAGAGCAAGCATGCGTCGCTCGAAACCGTCCACTGGACGGTTTCGTTTGCTTCGCAAATCGCTCCTTACCCTCTCACTGACGAGTATTAAAAACCACGTAGCGGAATTTGCCGCCACTCGCGACATTGAAAAGATGCGGCATACCCGCCGGTATCTGCAGGAAATCACCCGGGCGCACTGTCATGGTGGTGCCGCCCGCAATCGCGTCGCCGCGAATCTGTCCGGGCCCGGTCTCCTTGGCGTTGGAGACGGTGCCTCCATAGGTCAGAGTCGCCTCCCCTGACAGCACCTGGATGTAATGCGTCCAGTGCGTATGCACCTCCGGCACATTGCCCTGGTCGCCGCGCTGGGCATATTCGACATAGTAATTCTCATGGTCGACCGGGAAGGCCGTCTTGGCGCCCGGGCCCGGCTTGTCGGTCAGGGCCTCGACATCCTTGGCCGAAAGATACTTGAACCCTTCCGCCGGCAGGTTGCGCAGCGGTGTCTGCGCCAAAGCGCAAGGCGCCAGCAATGTGGTGGCGAAAAGCAAAGCGGCAATCCTGTGAAGCATCGTCCTATTTCCCTCTGTTGTTATCGCCTGGTTGTGAAATCAAAGATCGGCCAACCGGGTCCATGTGCCCGCCGCGGCAGCGACCAACAGGCCCGCGCCCAGACTCCACAGTCCGCCAAAGCCGAGCTCGCGCGTCACCGCCAGCCACAGCACCAGGCAGGCGATGCCCACCACGATGCCGCCGACCAGGCTGGCCTTTCCCGTCGTGACGTGGGCGCGCGGCGCATTCATGGCTGGATGCCCCGCCGCCTCAGATCGCTGCGCACCTTGCTGGTGTCATAGCCATTGAAGACATGCTTCAACAGTCCGCACCGCAAATCCGAAGTGCCGAAAAACCAGTCCGCCACCGGATAGGTCAGGTTGAAGTTACGCTCCATCATGATCTGGGGATTGTGATGGGCGATGTGGTGGCGGCGAATGGAATTCACCAGTGGGATGTGCCGCACTAGCCTGTCATCCTTCACATGGCAGCAGTAGTGGAACAGCTCATAGTTCAAGTACAGCGCGGTGTTGGTGATCAACAGCAGCCAGCCGGCATTGGCCAAGCCCAGCCGGTTCAGGATGAAGGCGGGCACCAGCGACAGGGTCATGAACGCGACCAGCGCATAAGGCGGAAAGAACACGATGCGAAAGTCGCGGCTATTGTCCAGGCTTGGCTCGATATCGGTGAAGAATTCGTGATGCGCCAGGGTGTGGCGCTTGTAGATGCCCATCAGGCCTTTGACCGGACGGTGCATCACATATTTGTGGATCCACCATTCAAAGACATTGGACAGGCAAAAGGCCAATGGGATCACCAGCCATTCGTACCAGGCGGGCGCGGTAATCTGGCGCGCGCAAACCCAGATCGCCGCACCGCCCAACACATAGATCAGCGCCACATGCAGCCAGCCCACATAAGCGGGCGAAATGCGCGGCCGGTAATCGGCGCGGAAAGCGGCTTGGCGTGCTGACATTTGGGGCATTGTTTAGGCCCTTTTTCTTGTGTCAACGATAAGGCCCATCAACCGCCCCGGCAAGGCTGGTTCAGTGGGCCCGCTTTCCCCGCAAGAACCAAACCTGTCATCCCCGGCCGAGCGATGTGCGAAGCACAGAGCGAGGGGAAGGGGACCCAGGCGTCACACCAAGCCCGGTGCAAGATCATTCCAGCCCGAATTGCCTTTTTCGATTAGTCCCAATTTCCAGGTTCTATTCCATCCCTTAATCTGCTTTTTGCGGGCGATGGCTTGGTTGATATCGCCATGGATTTCATACCAGACCAGAATGTCAACTCCATACCGCTTGGTGAACCCCGGCACGCACTTCTCCTTGTGTTCCCAGGCTCGGCGGGACAAATCGTTGGTAACGCCCACATACAGCGTGCCGTTACGCTTGCTCGCAAGCATATAAACAAAATAGCTCATGCGCTGAGATACCTGGGTCCCCTTCCCTCATGCTCGCTATCGCTCGCATTCGCCGGGGATGACAGTTGAGTTTGGATGTGAGGATCCCAGTCAAAACGTTGCGATCGGATTCAGCACCGATCCCGTGGCGCCGGGCACCGCCGCGGGCGAAGCCGTAACCAGGAATTCCCAGCGTTTGCGCTTCTCCGCCTCGCGGCCGACCAATTCCAGGTCCAGATTGTCGAAAATGGGCATGCCCATGGCCACGATGCACAATGCATGGATAGGCTGCGACACGCCTTCGACGCGCGACGGTAGCACGTCCTGCGCATCGTCGCCGCCCAGGATCGCCACGTCGCGCGCATGCATCCACGGCGCGCAGCTCATATGCAGGCCGGCCAGTTGCTGCACTGGCCACGCGCCCATGGCGTCGCGGCGCGCCCACCGTCCCGTGCGCACGATCATCACATCGCCGGACTGGACTTTCACACCCGCCTTCTTCTCCCAGCCTTCCAGGTCCTCGGGATAGATGGGCGTGCCGGGCTCCAGCCAGTCCACGCCTTTGTAACGCGCCATGTCCATCAACACGCCGCGGGTGAGGATTCCGTTCTTGAAGTTGATGATGCTGTTCTTGGCCGCACCCTCCTCGCCCACGACATCGGACGAGTAGCCATTATAAATCTTGCCGTCATAGACAAAGTGGCACAGCGAATCCATGTGGGTGTGCGCCATGCCGTGATAAGAGATGAAAAACGTGTCGCTGGTGCTGGCGATGCCGGTCTTGGCGACGCTGGCGCCGGTACGCGTGGTCTTGCGCACGATCGGTGCGGGATTGTCCACCGCTTCCTTGATCTCGGCATTGCGCGCCATGGAAAAGCAAGCGCCTTCGCGCACCAGCCGCGCCGCTGCCCGGCGCTTGTCCGGGGTGATCAGGTTCACCGCACCCATCTGGTCGTCGGCGCCCCAGCGGTTCCAGTTGGACAGTTCTTTCTGCAAGCGCACGAAATCCGCCGGCGTAGAGTTGGGACGCGCACTTTGCGCCCCAGCCGCCGTCCCGCCCATGGCCGCCAGCGACGCGCCCACCGCCAACTGCTGCACTGCGCTGCGCCGCGATGGATTGCCCGAGTCCGTTTCTGTCATGCGCCCCTCCCGGCATAATTTTGGGCAAGCTTAGGACGTTCGGCGAATAAAGCCACTCAGCGGTGCCTCAAACGGCATCAAAGTGTCATATTGCAGTGCAATAAAAATTGTTGACGATCAGCGTTTACTGGCGCAATATCATATTGCACTGCGATAAAGCGCAGACGTTCGAACCAGGGTGAAACGCCTTAACCGCTGTTGTTAAAGGAGATCACCCATGTCGCGTACCCTCACCGTTACCGCCCTTCTCGCTCTCGGCATTGCCAGCGCCCATGCCGATGAAACGACCACCGAAGCAACCACCCAGGTTTCCTATTCGGACCTGGACCTTTCCCGCCCTGCCGACGCCAAGGTTTTGGCCGCGCGCCTGCAGGATGCCGCCACGTCGGTCTGCCTCAAGGCCAATCCCGAAAATGTCACCCCTGTCGCACTGGAAAACTGCATCAGTGTCTCGGTCCATATGGCGATGTCGCGGATCGAAAGCGACATGGACGCGGTCGTTCACGGCAAGCTGAGCAACGTCCGAATTGCGATGAGAGACCTCTGAGCTGACAGCTTGTGCTGTCATTCCCGGCCGAGCATCGCGTCGCGATGCGAGGGGAAGGGAACCCAGGTATCGGATACTTATAGGTTTTGGCCACCTGGGTCCCCTTCCCTCGCGTGAGCCGCCGGCTCACGCTCGCCGGGGATGACAAGTGCGTTTGGTGATCCCGCTCGCGTCACGCCGCGAATGCCGTATAAAGGTCCAGGCAATTCATCGGGGGCCGGGATGGGCGATCGCAGACACTTCATGTCCTTGATGGGCGGCGCATGTGCCGGAGCCATCGCTGGTCCGGACATGGCCTCCGCTGATCCGCAGGAACCGGACCTGATTGTCCACAACGCGCGCATCCACACGGTCGATGATGCGCTGCCCAAGGCCCAAGCCTTGGCCGTGCGCGCCGGGCGCTTCGTCGCCGTCGGCGGCGACGACATCAAGAGCCTGGCCGGTAAGAAGACACGCCTCACCGACGCCAAGGGCATGATGGTGGTGCCGGGCTTCATCGACACCCACAATCACGCCGGCGCCGGCGGCATCGGCAACGGTTATGCCGGCGGCGAGGGCCTTCTCTATGACGTGCATGTCGGCAACCCTTACGAGGTCGAGCAGGTCAGCATCGCCAGCATCATCGCCAAGCTGAAGGCCAAGGCAGCGACCCTGCCGCCCGGCACCTGGGTGTTGGGAAATTTCCTGGACGACACCAAGCTCGCCGACAAGCGCGCGCTGAACGTCCATGACTTGGACAAGGTGTCGGCGGACCAACCGGTGGTCGTCATCCATCGCGGCGGCCACACGATTTTCGTGAACAGCAAGGCCTTCCAAATGGCGGGCATCACCAAAGCGACGCCAAATCCCTATGGTGGCACCTTCGACAAGGATGCCAATGGCGAATTGAACGGCCGGGTCACCGACCGCGCCGGCCCCCTCGTTCTTAAGGCCGGCAAATGGGAACAGTTCGCCCCGGCGCAGAAAGAAAAACGCGTGCTGGACGGCGTGGCCTTCATCTCCGGCAAGTTCGCGCAATACGGCCTGACCACCGTGCATCACAATGAAGACGGCGCGCTGGAAGCCATCCAGGAGCAGCGGCTGCGCGGCAATCTCAAGCACCGCGTCAGCTATGAAGTCGCCGGCGAATTGCTGGAAGCCATGATCAAGAACGGGCTGGAAAGCAATTTCGGCGATGAATGGGTCCGGCTGGGCGCCACCGCCGAGCATACGGTGGACGGCTCGCTTTCGGAGCGCACCATGGCGATGCGCCAGCCCTATATCGGCATGCCCGCCAGCTATCACGGCAATCTCACCGAGACCCAGGAGGATCTCAACGCCTGGTGCGAGCGTGTGCATCGCGCCAACATCCGCCTCAACTGCCACGCCAATGGCGATATCGCCATCGACCGGACGCTCACCGCCTATGAACGCGCGCTGAAGTTACTTCCCCGCGCCAATGCCCGTCCCAAGATCACACATTGCAGCCAGGTCAATCCCGACCTGGTGCGGCGGATGAAGGCGCTGGATGTGGTGCCCTCCATGTTCAGCACCTATCCCTACTACAATTCGGACAAATTTCATTTCTACGGCCAGGAGACGATGCAGCACATGATCGCCTTCCGCACCATGCTGGATGCGGGCATCAAGGCAGCGGCGGGATCGGATTTCGGGCCGGGGCCCTTCGCGCCGCTGATGGCGATCCAGGCCATGGTGACGCGCACCGGCTGGAACGGCGAGACCTGGGGCGCCAGCCAGAAGATCACCCTGGATGAGGCGATCCGGGTCAACACCTTCAACGGCGCCTACAACTCCCGCGAGGAAAAGGACAAGGGCTCCATTGCGACCGGCAAGCTGGCGGACTTTGTCGTGCTGGCCGAGGATCTGCACGCGATCGATCCCTCCAAGATCAAGGATGTGAAGATCATCCAGACCGTGGTGGGCGGCCGAGTGGTTTATCAGGCCTGACGCGGGTCAACGTGGTCCTACAAAGCGATTGCCAAGTTATTTAGACCGCGATGGATTTTGCGGCGTGAGCAGGGTGAGGCCCGGTTCGCGCTCGCGCGAACGAAATGGTCCGAGGGACTATTTCGAGGGCCGAACGCGCGGAGCACAAGCGACGCGCCGGGGGCAACCGTGTTCAATTTCGAATTCACACAGCCGCTCGCCTAAGCTCGCGGCGTTCGCCGCTTTCGCAGGTCCACCGGACCTGCTCACATGCTTCGCATGACGCGGCTCACCTCACGACGCAAAAGACGCGCGGTCATGCCTAATGATCCCTGACCGAGCCGTCGAACTTGTCCCACATTTCCGGGAATTGCCATTCCGGAATGCCACGCTCGTTATCGACCAGATGTTCGTCCAACTCGATGCCAAGCCCCGGGCCGTCGATATTGCCTTTCAAGATCACCGCGCCCTCGGTCATCACCAACGGCTTCTTGATATAGCCCTTGCCCCATGGCGTGCGATCCACCTTGGGTCCGCCGCTCACCGCCTGCAGCGACGGTACTTCATGGGCGAGGAAATTCGGAATCGACGCCGCCACATGCATGGAGGCCGCAAAGCCGACCATGCCTTCCTTGGAATGGGGCAGCATGTCGGCATAAAAAGCCTCCGCCAGCGCCGCAATCGCGCGCATCTCGGTGATGCCGCCGGTGTGGGTGATGTCGGGCTGCAGCACTTGCGCGGCGCCCGCCGTCAGCAGATCGCGGAACTGCCACTTGGTCACCATGCGCTCGCCGGTGGCAAACGGCACGGTGGTCTTCTTGGCCATCTCCGCCATCAGGGGCAGGTTCTGAAACTGGATGGGCTCCTCGAAGAACCAGGGGCGGAAACCTTCCAGCGCATGGATGATCTGCATGGCGGCGGGCGGTTCATGCTCGCCATGCATCTCGATGCCAAGGTCGAAATCCGGGCCGATTAGGTCGCGGATAGCCTTCACCTTTTCGACAAAGCCGTCGATGTAATACGGGCTTTCCGAGGCGCGCGACAGCCGCCCGCGCGTCGACGACACGCTGGTCTTCATCGACTTGTAGCCTTCGGCCAGCACATGGGTCCTGGTCTCTTCCACGCTCTCAGCCTGGCCATAGCATTTGATGCGGTCGCGCGTCGGTCCACCCAACAGCTCATAGACCGGCACGCCCAGCGCCTTGCCCTTGATGTCCCACATGGCGATGTCCACCGCCGACAGCGCGCTGCACAGGATGATGTCGCCACGATAGAAGGCATGGCGATACATGGCCTGCCAGTGATGGGCGGGCTGGCGCGGGTCCTTGCCGGTGAGATAGGGCTCAAGCTGCTTGATCGCCGCCATCACGGTCTCGATCTTGCCTTCGACCGTGCCCTCGCCCAATCCGATGATCCCGGCATCGGTGTGCATCTTGACGAAAATGGAGCGCAGCGAATGGACCGGAATTATTTCCAGCCTGGTGATCTTGATCGCCGCGCGCGGATCGGCCAGGGCGCGGCTGGTGTTGACCGGCTGGGCGACGCCCTTGCGCTCGCTGGCGATGAGCCCGCCCATGCCCAGGCTTGCCATCGCCATCCAATGACGGCGTGAAAGATTGAGAGTCATGTATTTCCCCGCTTGGTTTAGCCGCCGTAATCCGGCGCGATTTATCAGGAACGGTAGCGTTATCTGGGAGCATCCAACAACTCCCTTGTCATCCCCCAACTCCATTGTCATCCCCGGCGAGGCTCGCGCCAATGGCGCGAGCCGAGGGAAGGGGACCCAGGTGCCAGACACAGGTCAGGTTTCACCCGCGCAAGTGCAGGGAAATAACGCCACGTCTAACCACCCGGGTCCCCGTCCCTCATGCTCGCTGTCGCTCGCATTCGCCGGGGATGACATGCAGGGGAAACCTATCGCATCACCGTCACCCGCAGGAAGGTCGCCGGAATGACGGTGGTGCTGGCATTGCCGCTGGTGTTCTGCCGCGCGAACAGATCCACCAGTTCGCGCCGCAGCTCGTCGGCCTTGCCGTTCTTCGCCGCCGCCTCGAAGGCGTTCATGGTTGGTCCGTAATAGCGGCGGAAATCGTCCAGCACCTCGGACGGCGAGCCGGGATGGCGGAAGACGAACGTGTCGCGCAAGAAAGAAATCCGCTCCGCCGCGATGCCCGCCGCGCCGAACCGCTCGATCACGTCCTTTTCGATACCCCAGGTCATGGGGCTGATAAAGCCTTCCGGCGGCGGCGGCGAATAGGCGCTGCTGATCTTCAGGACCTGCGCCACCAGAGTGGGATCACCGGGAATCCAATTGCCCATCACAATGCGCCCGCCCGGCTTGGTGACGCGTACCATCTCTTTCGCCACATCGAAGGGGCGCGGCGCAAACATGGCGCCGAAAATGCTCACCACCAGATCGAAGCTTGCGTCCGCGATCCCTTGCAGGTTGGACGCATCCCCTTCCTGGAAGCGCAAATTGGCCAGGCCCGCTTCCTTCGCGCGCCTGTTGCCGGCCTCGACCAAATTGCGGGCGATATCCACGCCCAGCACATCGGCGCCACGCTGTGCCTCCGGCAAGGCGGTGGTGCCGTCGCCGCAGCCCAAGTCCATAACCTTCATGCCCTTGGTCACGCCGATCTGGCCGACCAGCGCTTCGCCGCTGTCGCGCATGGTTCGCGCAATGCGGGTGAAGTCGCCTTTTTCCCACAGCGCCTTGTTGGGGTTTGGTGTTCCCGTTGCAGACATGGATGGGCCCCCGATTGCCCTGTCTTCGAGCCTAGCAGGTTTGCAGGGACCCTGCTCCCTCAATAGTCAGAGGAAATTCGCCGCCAGATTGATCATGGTCGCCAGGATGGCGGTGTTGAAGCCAAAGGCCACCAAAGTGTGCAGGCTGCCAATACGCCGCATCCGCCGCGGCGACGTCTTCCTTAATCCACCGTAATGCA
>DATHLY010000185.1:0-9079 GCA_035487655.1 Rhizomicrobium sp.
CGGAATGCCAAGCTCTGGCCGCCGATATCGCCGATCTCAGCGATGCGCTGCGCAAAGCCAGGCGCTACCGGGCGCCGGACACGCTGCGCCATCGGTTGACGGCACAGCTTGATCGCGAAACGCGCCGCGCATCGGCCAAAAGCTTCTGGGTTGGCGTGGCCAGCGGCGGTGGGCTATCGGCGTTAGCGGCCGGTTTTGCGCTGTTCGTCCTGCTGCCGCCCTCGGCCGCGACCCTGGCGCAATCGGTCGTTGATGCGCATGCTGCAGCGCTGACCGCCGGCAAGACGATCATGGTGGCCTCCAGCAACCATCACACCGTCAAGCCTTGGCTGGCGGCGCATGCCGGGATTTCGCCGCCAGTCGCCGATTTTGCCGACCGGGGCTTTGCCCTGGCCGGCGGGCGGACGGACGAGTTTGCGGGCAATCGCGCCGCCGTCGCGGTTTACCGCCATGGCAATCATGAAGTGGATCTGTTCGCCTGGCCGGATAGAGGCGCGGCATTGCCACAAGCCGGCATGACCCGTGGTTTCCGGACCGAATTTTGGAAGAGCGGTGACCTGGACTATGCCGCCGTGTCCGATGTGGATGCCGCCACCTTCCGCGCATTTATCGATCTGGCGAAATCTCAGCGGGAATAAACCACGCGACCGCGAAGTCTCCACCTCGAAATCCGGAGACTTAAGTCATGACCAACTTCGACAAGCCCGGGACCTATGAGTATATCTGCTCGATCCACCCCAAGATGAAGGCGACGACAACGGTCAAGTAGCAAAAGGCTCCGGCGGTTTTCCGCCGGAGCCTTCGCCATTTTAGAAGTTAGCCGCCTACGTGCTTAAGGCTGATCGAGCCGATACCGGCCGCCACATTCAGGCCGGTCGAGCCTTCCACGCTCACCGGCTGCAGCGCGATCGACTTGTCCAATCCGCCCAGCAGCACATTGGCACCCAGGCCGACGCCGACATTGGCCTGTGCGCTGGCACCGCCATACTCACCTTCAATGGCGCCGGGGCGCACATCGGACGTGGGTGCGAACACCGCCCAGATCAGCTTACCCTTGCCGGTATAGCCGATATCGACACCCCATTTGGAAATGGTGCCGGCATAATGTTCGGCAGGCGCCTTGGTCGGTTCATACGAACAGGCCAGGTTCTTGGTCGAGCCGAACACAAAACCCATGCCGCCTGCGACGTTGCAGGTCAGGGTACCGACCTTCACGCCGGCAGATGCATCGGCATTCGAAGCAATCGCAAGTCCGGCCGCGGCAACCGCCGCGCCGAGCATCAAACGGAAAGTCTTCATGGCTTAACTCCTTTTTGGGAAATGAGGGACTCGGCGATGAGCCGGTCGCTCCTAAAACGTGGAGGGTCGTTCGCCGGTTCCATGGAAACGAAGTAAATCAAGGCCTTTCAATGGCTTATTTGAGGCGATGGGCAGCCTCTTGCGCAAAACAAGGGGCGCTGCTACAGGCTCGGCGCTCCAAATGGAGCGTGTTCCCCAATGACCAGAACCCCTCCCGAAGACAAGGCCATCCGCGAAGCCTTGACCTTCGACGATGTGTTGCTGGTGCCCGGCGCTTCCGAAGTTCTTCCCGGCCAGGTCGATACCCGAACCCGCCTTACCAAGACGGTGGAACTTGGCATTCCGCTGGTGTCCGCTGCCATGGACACCGTCACCGAGGCCGGCCTCGCCATCGCCATGGCGCAAGCTGGCGGCATGGGCGTGATCCACAAGAATCTGGGCATCGAGGAACAGGCCGAACATGTGCGGCGCGTGAAGCGCTATGAAAGCGGCATGGTGGTGAACCCGGTGACCATCGGACCCAGTGCCACCCTGGCTGACGCGCTGGCCTTGATGGGAAGACATCATATCTCCGGCGTCCCTGTGGTGGACGGGGTGGATGCCAAAGGTGCAGGGAAACTGGTTGGCATCCTGACCAATCGCGACGTGCGCTTTGCCGCGGATCCGCGCCAAAAGGTGTCGGAGTTGATGACCAAGGACAGACTGGTCACGGTGCGAGAAGGCGTGAAGTCGGACGAAGCCAAACGGCTATTGCACCAGCACCGCATCGAAAAAATCATCGTGGTCGACGACGCCTATCGCTGCGTCGGGCTGATCACCGTCAAGGATATCGAGAAGGCGGAGAAGTATCCCAACAGCTGCAAGGATGAGCGTGGCCGCCTGCGCGTCGCCGCCGCCACCGGCGTGGGCGAGGACGGCTATGCCCGCGCCATGGCGCTGATCGAGGCGGAATGCGACGTGATCGTGGTGGACACCGCCCATGGCCATTCCAAGGGCGTGATCGACGCCATCAAGCGCATCAAAAAGGCCAGCAACTATGTCCAGGTCGCCGGCGGCAATATTGCCACCGCCGACGCGACCAAGGCGCTGATCGACGCCGGCGCCGATGCCGTGAAGGTGGGCATCGGTCCAGGTTCGATCTGCACCACCCGCATCGTGGCAGGCGTGGGCGTGCCGCAACTCACTGCCATCATGGACGCGGTCGGCGCGGCGCGCGATGCAGGCGTGCCTGTCATCGGCGACGGTGGCATCAAATATTCCGGTGACCTGGCCAAGGCGCTGGCGGCCGGCGCCGATGTCGCGATGGTGGGATCGCTGTTGGCCGGTACCGAAGAGTCGCCGGGCGACGTGTTCCTCTTTCAGGGCCGTTCCTACAAGGGTTATCGCGGCATGGGCAGCGTTGGCGCCATGGCGCGCGGCTCGGCCGACCGCTATTTCCAGGCGGAAGTGCGCGACGCCCTGAAGCTGGTGCCGGAAGGCGTGGAAGGCCAGGTGCCTTACAAAGGCCCGGTGGCGGGCGTGGTGCATCAGATCATCGGCGGTCTTCGCGCCGCGATGGGCTATACCGGATGCAGCACCATCGACGAGTTTCACAATCGCGCGCAATTCGTGCGCATCACGGGCGCTGGACTGCGCGAGTCACACGTACACGATGTTACTGTGACGCGGGAGGCTCCGAACTATCACCCCGGTGGGGAGTAGGTTTTCAGGGTGAGACGCGACGGCGGCGCCTGGCGACAGCGTAGCGGCGCGGGCAAATCGATCCGTCGTTAGCGGCAGCGTCATGCGACGATCGATTTGAGTATTCCGATGGCGGCGGCCTGCATCGGATGGTTTGCCGCGAGGCCGGGCCGCGCCGCTGGTATTGGGGCAGCGCTTCACCCAGACGTGATTGTCCGCGCTACCCGGCCGCCTTGCCGCTAAGGATCTGGGCTGCTGCCTCAAACGCGCGCCACGCGACCGACGGGAGGTGCGCACCGGTGCTGCACCGGCGAACCCCGAGACTGGCAAAATGGTGAGGATCGGCGTCGAGGTTCGGAAGCAAAACGCTGACTGGCTTCGGGGCTACGGCTGCTACCAGCTCGCGCAGAGCTGCCGGATCAACAATCATAGGCACGAAGAGACAATCCGCCCCTGCCTCTGCATAGGCTACAGCCCGGCGGATGCTCTGCTCGACGCTTAGCCCGGGAGCGCGGAAGTGTTCGCTCCGCCCGATCAGCATCACACCGGGGCCGGCCGCGTCGATGGCTTGCCGCGCTGCTGCAATGCGGTCCGCGGCAAGCTCCAGATCGTACAGCTTTTCACCCGACCAGTCCTCGATTGAGATACCTGCAACGCCTGTGGCCACAGCCTTTCCCACATTGGCGCCAACAGCTTCGGGACGGTCGGCGAATCCGTTCTCGAAGTCGGCATTGATGGGCACATCGACGGCCTCGACCAGTTGCACGAGATGCTCGAGCACTTCGCGCAGAGTGAGTTCCCCGTCATTTTTGCCCAGCGCCCAGGCCGCGCCTGCGCTGGTAGATGCGATGGCGGGAAAGCCAAGCTTGGCGAGGCGCGTGGCGCTGCCTGCGTCCCAGGCGTTCGGCATCACGAAGAAGCCACTGTCATGCAGGCGCCGGAAATTCGCCCTCTTCTCTGCAACCGTCATCATCATTCCGCTCCTGCTCCATCAGACTCCGCCCGGCTACCGATCGACGATCATGGGCCGGGCGGAAAATCTCCAGCGCCTTGCGATATAGAAGCCGTTTGCAACGACGTCCATATTGGCGGACCGCTATCCTGCCCGGCGCTGCTCAGCGTGAAGCCAGCGATTCCGGTGAGGAATAGCTGGCAATCGCGCGATTGCGCAGCGCCGCCACTTCAGCGCTCTTCTCCTTCACACAGCGCTGGGCAGCGAAGCGAAACGCAAGAACCGCGCTGCCATCATGCTCGCCGCAAACCGAGCGAATGGCATTCGCCAAGCGGCGATCCAGGACTTTCACGCCGGCTTCCGACCGAAGATTAAGGTCGCTGTAGGAAACCACAACCGACGACGTTACTTCCTGGGCGAAGGCGGGAACGGGGGTCAGCGCCAGAAGCGAAAGAGCGATGTGAAACAATTTCATTGGGTTCTCTCCTTGGGTTGAAACCCCGTTCTTTTGACGCTTTTGGAGGCCTGCGACCAACAAAAGGCTAGGCAAGAGATATAAACTAGATTTATATCGAGATATGTCCGATCTGCCGCCCCTTGCCGCCATTCGGGTCTTCGAGGCCGCTGCCCGCCACGAAAATTTCAGCCGTGCGGCGGAGGAGCTCGCGATGACCCAGGCGGCTGTGAGCTATCAGATGAAAGTCCTGGAGGAGCGGCTGGGCGTGACGCTGTTCGCCCGCCACGCGCGTGGGATGACCTTGACCGATCTGGGCCGGCGGATCGCACCCCAGGTAACCGCGGCATTCCAGACAATGAAGGAAGCATTCTCTTCCGCGCGAGCGGAGAGCGGGTCGATCCTGTCCATCACGGCCCCACGCACCTTCGCGACCAACTGGCTGGCCGGCCGGCTGGGCGACTTCAATATGTCTCACCCACGCTTGAGTGTCCGGCTCGACGTCACGGACCAGATCATCGATCTCCCCAGAAGCAGCTTCGATGCCGCTATCCGCGGAACCCCGCGCCCTTCGCCGGGACTGGTTTCGCATTTCCTCATGCGGATGCCCGTCACCCCGCTTGCCAGCCCTTCATTCCTGGCGACCCACAAACTAAAGGCGCCCAAAGATCTCCTGTCGGTTCCGCGCCTCTCACCGGAAGACGACTGGTGGGACCTTTGGTTTGGGACACTGCCGGGCGGCGCCGTTGAACGCAAGAATGGCCCAGGCATACGGTTCGAATCTCAGGTGCTTGACGGCCATGCTGCCATCGCCGGACATGGAGTGGCGATCCTGTCCCCGCCCATGTTCAAGCCAGCGATCGAAGCAGGCCTCCTGGTTCAGCCATTTCGTCATGTAGCCTTGTACAAAAACGGCTTCTGGCTGGTTTATCCGGAGCACAAGCGGACCCTGCCAAAAGTCAGAGCCCTGCGCGACTGGCTGCTCAAATCGATCAGAGAAGCCGCGGGAAAAGACTCCGAGTTACTGAAGCCCCCAGCTGATAGCGACTGAGACGATTTGGTTTTTGTCGTCGAGAGTTTTGAGCCGAGTTTTCACCGCTGCGCTACATGGCTTTGTCAGCTTTCGATGACACGGTCCTTCGGACCGCACGAGGGAGAGGAATCTCTGGCTCTAGCTTCCCAGCTTGGCCGCCTGCAGCAGCAGGATCGTCTTCATATCCGCGATCTCGCCGCTTTCCACCATCCTGAGCGCATTATCCAACGGCAACTCAATCACTTCTATATCTTCGCCCTCGGCTTCGTGGCCGCCGCCTTTGGCGCGGGGAGCCGTGGAGTCGTAATCCGCCAGGAACAGGGATACGCGCTCCTTCACCGCGCCGGGACTGACAAAACAATGGGTGACAAGGCGCAGCCTTGAAATGGTCACGCCGGCTTCTTCCACCGCTTCTCGTGTGATGCAGTCTTGTGGCGTGTCGCCGTCCAGCTTGCCGGCAATGACTTCCACCAGCAATTTTTTGTAGCCCCATTCGAACACCGGCCAGCGGAACTGCTTGATCAGAATCACAAGCCCGCGCGCCATATCGAAGGGCAGAACGGCGGCGGCATCGCCGATGTCGTAGCTCTCGCGTTCTTGGTGCTGCCATGCCCCATCGCGGCGCTGGAAATCGAAGCCGGCCATGCGAAGCGTGTAATAAAGGTCGGAGAGGATTTTGAGGTCGCGCAGCCGGACCCGGTTTCCGATGTCGTCATCTTGGCTCATCCGGCGACGCTAATCGCGGACAAGCTCGCATTTCAAGGGTGCACCTCCCCCCGGACATGCGACTTATTTAATGGTGCATATCCTCTCGGACATGCACTGTTGCCAGTTTGTCGGAATAAAGGCGCCGCCAGCCCGGCATGGTGTCCATAAGTTTCGCCATGGGTGTGGTTCGCGAAAAGATCGTCCAGTGGGCTTGGTAGCGGTTCAGGCTGGCCGCCAGCGCATCCCGGTCAGGCGAAAGCATGCCGGCATAATTTTGCAGGAAGCTGTCGCCGTAAAAGTCGGCGCGGCTATCGATGAAAACCTTGATCCCGGTCCAGATGAGATAGCCGCCAAAGGCGTAGTCGTTCAGCACCCGCGTCTCGCGCAGGGACGGCGGCACATGCGCCAATGCCGAGACCGGTGACATCGCATCGTCGCCACGCACAACCGGGACCAGCAACCGCATCGCGATCAATGCGACCAATCCAGCTGCGGCCAGGGCGCCGAACAAGGGTGGATGGCTGTCGCTTCTTGCAGGCCATGTCTTGGCAAGCGAAGGGGCGAGCAAAATGGGTGCGGCGACGCCCAACAGCATCTGATGCCGTACATGGCCTAGCGCCAGCCATATCAATCCCAGAAACAGCAGAAGCCGGATGGGTGCAACCTTCACCTTGCCGCTCCCGAGCACGAAAAGACTCGTCAAAAGCGCAAGCGCAAGCGGAGAGAGGTACGAGAGGTCACTGGCCTGCCATTCTCCGATGTTGGCCAGGCTCTGCATTCCGGACAAATGGAAGGGAAAGAGCAAAGTCTGATATCCGAATGGCGTCGCCATCGACGAGACGGCAGCTGCCAGCAGGAACAGGCCCCAGGCCAGCGCCACTTTTTTGCGGTCCTGCGCCTCGGCGACGGCTTCGATACCCAGCGCGCCGGCCAGCGCCAGGCCAAAGGCGAAGCTGCCATGCAGATTGGCCCAAAGCGGCATCACCACAATCAGCCAGAAGGGCGGCGCCCTGTTCTGTTCGCGCGCCGCCACAAGTCCGCACACCCAGAGCGCGAGCAGCGGCAAGGTCAGCATGTGCGGCCGCGCCAACAGACTGCCGCTGACGCAACAGAGTCCCAGTACCACGGTCAGCAAGGCGGGCATCATGTCGAGGCGCTTGCGGACAAAGAAGCCGACCAAACCGGCCGTCAGCCCGGTAAAGACCGCGAACAGGAGATGGATGCCCTGCCATCCTCCGGCGATCCAGCTCAACGCCATCAGGATTTCAGCCAGCCACTCCTGGGTATGCCAAGGCGCACCTGCCATGGTGTAGGAGAAGATATCGGAGCGCAGCACGGCACGGTGCGCCAACATCCATTCTCCGGCCCGGATGTGCCAATAGGTGTCGCCGTCATTCAACAGGCCGGGCGAAAAAGCCGCCAGCGCGAACCCTGCCAGCGCTGCGCCCAGAGCAAAAGTCAGTGCAGGTGACAGGTTTCGCGACACGCAAGTTGGCTTTCGGATGGCGGCTCACATTATAAGGGGCAGTCCTAATGCGCTCTTTCCAGCTTAAGCCACTGGTTTTCCACAAGAAATGATCGGCTTTTGTCATGACCCCGGCCGCCCGACTGCAAATGGCCATCGAGATTCTGGAAGGGCTGGAACAGACGGCACAGCCTTTTGACCGTTTTATCCAAGGCTGGTTTCGCAGCCGCCGCTTTGCAGGATCCAAGGATCGCCGCGCCATCGCGGAACGGGTCTTTTCGATCGCGCGCCGCCGCGCCCATCTAGCGCATCGCATGGCAAGTGACAGTCCGCGCGCCTTGGCGATCGCCTCGCTGTTGGATGAGGGTGCGGACATCGGTGCTTTGTTCGCCGGCGGCTATGGGCCCGCGCCGCTGACAAAGGATGAGCTTGCCGCCATCGCGGCCTCACCATCGCCTGAGCCGGTTTGGGTTCAAGGCGAATATCCGCCCTGGCTGGAAGAACAATTGAAGCGCGCCTTTGGCGATCGCCTATTGGAGGAAATGACGGCCTTGATCGGCCGCGCTCCGACCGATATTCGTGTCAACAGCCTCAAAGCCAATCGTGATGCCGTGATGTCAGATCTGGCTCGCGAGGGCATTGCATCAAGTCCCACGCCATACGCGCAGGATGGCATCCGCATCGGCGGCGACGCCGCAAGCCTGTCTCGATCGACCCTGTTTGAGTCCGGCGCTTTCGAATTCCAGGACGAGGCCGCTCAGCTGGCGTCCGAATTGGCGGCTGCGAGACCCGGCATGCGGGTGCTGGATTTGGCAGCGGGGGCAGGCGGCAAGAGCCTGGCGCTTGCGGCGGCCATGGAAAACCGCGGCGAGATCGTCGCCTGCGACGTGCGCGGAGAAGCCCTGTTTGAACTGGAAAAGCGGGCGGCCCGCGCCGGCGCCACCATCATCAAGACCCTGCCATTGGACCATGCCCAGCCGGCCGGCCTGTTCGATCTGGTGTTCCTGGATGCACCTTGTAGCGGCACCGGCACCTGGCGGCGCCAACCGGAGCTGCGTTGGCGGCTCACCCCGGCCCGGCTGGCGGCGCTGACAGCCCTGCAGGACCGGCTGCTGGATCAAGCGGCGGGTTTGGTTAAGCCCGGTGGCCGGCTGGTCTATGCCACTTGCTCTATCCTGCCATTGGAGAACCAGGACCGCGTGGCGGCTTTTCAGATGCGCCGACCCGGCTTTATGCCCCTGAATCTGGCGGAAAACCGGCCCGGACATTGTCCGCCAGGCCTTAGCCGGGATTTCCGGGCCAGCCCTCGGCTTACCGGTACGGACGGCTTCACCTGCGCCGGCTTTCGCCGCGGCTGAGGTTTATTTGGCGCATGGCTCGCCGGGCCCAAAATGCCGTATGTTCCAACCATGAGTTTCCGCACGATTCCCATACTGATAGCCCTGTCGCTGGCGATGAGCCCGGTTTTGGCGGCCCCTGCAAAACCCA
>DATHLY010000186.1:0-4676 GCA_035487655.1 Rhizomicrobium sp.
ACCTTGCCATGCACCGTGGCGCCGATCAGCGCGATATTGTCCTGCACCAGTACGCCATTCAGCATGACGGTCATGCGCGACGGCGCCGTGACCGTGGTGCCGGAGAAGTGCGGGGCGTGGAAGACGATATCATAGCATTGCCACACGCCCGCGGGACGCGCGGCATTCACCAATGGCGGAAATTGAGAATAGATGCTGCCCACCATCCCGTCCGGATAGGTATCCGTCTCGTAGTTGTCCAGGATCTGCACTTCATACAGGCCCATGGGAAAGACGCCGCTGTTGCCGTGATATTGCGGATTGGCTGGCGGGTGCGGCTGCTCGGGCTCTCTAAACTCGACGTGGATCTGCGCGTCGCCGTAGGATTCCTTGGTTTTGAGGAAATTATAGACCCGCGCCCCGGTGGTCACCACGCCGTCATGCACCGTCCACTCCCCGAAATGATCGCCGGTCCATTTCGACAGGTCGTGGCCGTCGAACAGCACTTCGGCATCTCCAGGTGGCTTGGCGGTGCAAGCTGTGCCGGTGTCGACATGGCGGGGCTGCGGACGGCGAATGTCATCCACATTATATTGCGAGCCGGGCATTCTCGGTCCCGCCAGGGTCAGTTGGGCCAGCTTGGGATCGGACAGCCAGACGGCCCAGGCGGGATGCTCGGCCATGAGGCGCTTGAGTTCGGCGGGATCGACTTGGGACTCCTGGGTCATGGCGGGAAGGGCAAGCCCCAGGACCGCTGCGCCACCCAGAATTGCCAGCACGGTATTTTTCATCGGCCTTCCCCTTGTTTTTTCCAAGGATAAGACGGATCGAAGAGATGCGGCAATGGGCGCTTTGTTGCGGCTCGTGGCAGGCATTTACAGCCCGACCGTATACGGGTCACAGTCGTGGATGTTGGCGGACAAAATTGGCTTCCAGGCTGGGCGGCAGCAACACATGCATCGCATCGCAATCGATGTCGGCGGCACCTTTACCGACCTGGTCGTCTCGAACACGGACGGCTCCGCACGCACGTTGAAGCTTCTTTCGACACAAGACGACTACAGCCGGGCCATCGCGGAGGGTCTCGACCGGCTCCTGCGCGATGGCGCGATTGATCCTTTGTCCGTTGGCAGCCTGGTGCATGCATTTACCGTTGCGACCAATGCGCTTGTGACAGGGAAGGGCGCGCGCGTGGCGCTGCTGACAACCAAAGGCTTCCGCGATGTCTTGGAGATTGCGCGGCTCAGGATGCCGCAGCTCTACAATATGGATTGGGACAAGCCCAGGCCGCTGGTCCCGCGCCGGCTGCGGTTTGAGATCGAGGAGCGCATGGACGGTGATGGCGAGGTGGTGCGGGCCCTGAATCCGGCCAGCGTGACTGCCGCGCTCGACCGAATGCGGGGGCACGATGTGGATTCGGTCGCGATCTGTCTATTGCATTCCTATGCCAACCCCACGCATGAACGCGCCGTCATGGATCTGGTGCGGCAGCACGCGCCGCACCTGTCGATTTCCGCTTCGCACCAGGTCCTGCCCGAATTCCGGGAGTATGAGCGCACCAGCACAACGGTGGTGAATGCCTTTGTGAAGCCGGTGGTGGACCGATATCTCGCCTTGGTGGAAGAAGGTGTGAAGCGGATCGGGATCGGTGCGCCGCTGATGGTGATGCAATCGTCCGGCGGCATCGCCAGGGCGAACACGGCGCGCCAGTTTCCTGCTTACTGCATAGAGTCCGGACCTGCCGCCGGCGCTATTGGCGCCGCGGCGTTGGGCGAAATGCTGGGCGAGGCCAACATCATCGCCTTTGACATGGGCGGCACAACCGCCAAGGCTTGCCTGATCGAAGGCGGCGAACCGCGCCTGGCAGACGAGATGGAAGTGGGCGCGGGTATCCATGCCGGCCAGCGGCTGCTGGGCGGCGGCGGTTACCTGGTGCGCTCCCCCACTATCGACTTGTCCGAGATCGGCGCCGGCGGCGGAAGCCTGGCATGGATCGACCAGGGTGGAGCCTTGCGCGTGGGTCCGGAAAGCGCGGGGGCGGCACCCGGACCTGCTTGCTATGGGCGCGGCGGCACGCGGCCGACGGTGACCGATGCCAATGTGGTGTTGGGCTTTCTCAATCCGTCGCATCTGCTGGACGGCGACATGCCGATCGATATCGAGGCCGCGCGCCAGGCGATTGATTCCGAAATAGCCGAGCCGCTGAGGCTGGCGCTGGAGGCGGCGGCCTGGGGTATTCATGCCGTTGCCGATGCCGCCATGACGCGCGCCATCCAGGCTGTTTCTAGCGAAATAGGGCGCGCGCCCGGCGATTTCACCATGGTTGCCTTTGGTGGGAATGGCGCGGTTCACGGCGCGACATTGGCGGCCCATGCTGGGATCGCCGATATCATTATTCCGCCCGCCTCCGGGGTTTTCAGCGCGCTGGGACTTCTGTTCGCGCGCATTCAGCACCGGTTGGTGTCGGTGTATTGGTGCGATGTGGACAAGATCGACTATTCTGTCCTCAACCGGCGCGTTCAAGAGCTCTATCGCCAGGCGGCCGATTTGATGGCCGCGGAAGGAGTCGCCATGGACCGCAGTGAACTTCAACTTGCCTTGGACATGCGCTATGCCCGTCAGAGCTCCGAGTTGAGTATCCCGGTCGGCGATACGACGGTCTCCCCCGAAATCATGGCCCATGTCGCGGAGCAGTTCCATCTCGAACATGAGCGCAGCTATGGCTATTGCAGCCGGACCGAGCAGGTTCAGCTGGTCAATCTTCGTCTCAGAGCCCGCGGCCTGGAACGGCAGGATCATCTGCCATCCGTTTCGGCCCTGCGCGCCGGCGCGGGCAAGGCCGGGCCGACGAAACGGGAGGTTTACTTCGGGCCTGCGCAAGGGTGGCTCACCGCGCCCGTCTTGCGGCGCGACGATTTGACGGATGCGTGTTTGGCTGGTCCGGTGATTGTCGAGGAATATGACACGACAATCGTGGTACCGCCAGGCGCGACGGTACATGCCCTGTCCGGCATCGCGCGCATCCGCCTAAAAGAGGCAAGATAGAAATGGCAGCGACCAACGATCCCGTTCGCCTCGAATTGATGAAGAACGCTTTCGGCGCCATCGCGGATGAAATGGCCGCAACCGTGGTGCGCACAGCCCGTTCCCCGGTGATCAAGGAGGCAATGGATTTCTCCACCGGGCTGCTGGATCTCAACGGCAACCTGGTGGCGCAGGGTCTATGCTTGCCTGTCCATATGGGTTCATTTCCACCGACGCTCGCGACCGTCCTGGATAAATTCGCGGGCCAGATCCATCCGGGTGACGTCTATGCGCTGAATGATCCCTATGACGGCAACGGCCTTCACCTGCCCGACATTTTCACCTTCAAGCCGGTATTTCATGAAGGCAGGCTGCTGGCTTTCGCAGCGGCAATCGGGCACCAGACGGACATTGGCGGCCGGGTCGCCGGTGGCAATGCCTGCGACAATACCGAGATATTCCAGGAAGGGCTGCGGATACCGCCGCTGCGGATTATCGACCAGGGCCGGCCAGTCGACGCATTCTTCGACATTCTTCGTTTGAACGTGCGCGTTCCCGAAACCGTCATCGGCGATGTCCAGGCGACCATCGCCGCCTGCATACGAGGCGAGCGGGCACTGATCGCGTTGGCGAAGAAGCATGGCGCGGATACGATCGCCGCCGACATGGCGAACCTGCTGGATTATTCCGAGGCCCTGACGCGCGCGGAATTCGGCAATTTCCCCGACGGTGCCTGGGACTTCGAGGATTTTCTGGATGATGACGGATTCAGCGAGGAGCCGATCCGGATCGCGGCCCGTGTCATCAAGCGCGGAACCGACATCACGGTCGATTTCACAGGGACGTCCACGCAGGTTAAAGGCTCGATCAATCTTCCGATCGCCATGACCCAGTCCTGCGTCTATGCCTGCCTGCGGTCGGTCGTTGGGCCGAATGTCCCGACCAATTCGGGCTTCATGCGGCCCATTCATGTGATCGCGGAGCAGGGCTCCATCGTCTATCCGATCGCACCCGCGCCTGTGGCGGCGCGGGGCCTGACGTCCATGCGCGTGACCGAAGCCATCTGGGGCGCGTTGGCCAGCATGTTGCCGGGCAAGGTGTTTTCCTGCGGCGCGCAGGGCGACTTCGGCGTGACGATTGCCGGCTATAGCGCTGACAATCGCCCCTTTGTCCTGCTGGAGTTCCTGTTCGGGACCTGGGGTGGACGTCCCGACAAGGATGCGATCGATGCGCTTTCCTCGTTGGCGGTGAACTATTCCAACACGCCGGTCGAGATCGTGGAGCGCGAACAGCCGGTCCGCATCGAGGAATACGGCTTCCGTCAGGATTCCTGCGGGCCGGGAAAATTCCGTGGTGGGTTGGCCCTGGTGCGGGAGTATCGACTGACCGGCGTGGAAGAGGCGGTCCTGCAAGTGCGCAGCGATCGGCAGAAATTCCGTCCCTATGGCCTCCAGGGGGGAGCGCCCGGGGCCAATGCTGGGAACTACCTGCGTGGTCGGGATGAACGGAAAACCGCACTGCCGGGAAAATTCATGCGGACCTTGCGGCGGGGAGAATGCTATCGCGCCGAGCTGGCCGGTGGTGGAGGTTGGGGCGATCCCTTGGAGCGGTTTCCGGAAAAAGTCGTTCAGGACGTGCTGGATGAAAAGATTTCTTTGGAAAGCGCCAAGCGA
>DATHLY010000187.1:0-11677 GCA_035487655.1 Rhizomicrobium sp.
ATCCCGTGAGCGAGGCCATCACCGGCATCGATATCGTTCGCGAACAAATCCGCATCGCTTCCGGCGCCCCCCTGCCCTTCACTCAGAAGGACATCGTATTCGAGGGCCACGCCATCGAATGCCGTATCAACGCGGAAAATCCCTTCACCTTCCGCCCATCGCCGGGCACCATCACCCAGTTTCATACCCCAGGCGGTTTGGGCGTGCGTTTCGATTCCGCCATCTATTCCGGCTATCGCATCCCGCCCTTCTACGACAGCCTGGCGGGAAAGCTGGTGGTGCATGCCAAGAACCGCAACGAATGCCTGCTGCGCCTGCGCCGCGCTCTGGACGAGCTGGTGGTGGACGGCATCGAAACCACCATCCCCTTGTTTCAGAAGCTGGTGCGTGAGCCCGACATCATCAATGGCGATTACTCCATACACTGGCTGGAGAAGTATCTTATTGGCCAAGGTCACTGACTCGCTCTTCGCCGCCGCCGCGTCCGGACACAAGCGCCATTCCGCCAGCTTGAGAGAGACAGGGCCCGGCGCATTGGCGGGCCGGACTGTTCTCGGCTAAGGTGCTACCACAACAGAGCTGGGAGGACTGAGAATGAATTTCCTGAATCGGTATTCTTCGCAAATCCTTGGCATCACACGCATTGTCACAGGCCTGGCCTTCCTGGAACATGGCACGACAAAATTTCTGAATTTTCCCCCGGGCACCATGCATCCTGCAGTGACAACCCTGCCCGGCGCGGGAGGGCTCATAGAACTGATTACCGGTACTCTCATTATGTTGGGGCTGTTCAGCCGCTGCGCCGCCTTCATCGCCTCGGGTGAAATGGCGGTCGCCTATTTTGCTGTGCACTTCAAGAATGGCGGCTTCTTTCCGACCCAAAATGGCGGCGATGCGGCCCTGCTGTTCTGCTTCATTTTCCTGTATCTCGCGGCTGCCGGACCCGGCAGCTTCGCCATCAACGATAAGTAGCCGACTCAAGGACAAATAGCGCGCGGCTTGGTCGCGCGCTATGCTTTCCCCATGCATGGCAGCCCGAGACTGACGCCGGAAATCCTGCTGCGCGCTTATGCCGAAGGCCTGTTTCCCATGGCCGAGCGGCGCGGCGATCCCACCCTTTACTGGGTGTCGCCGGAGAAACGCGGCATCATCCCGCTGGATTCCATCCATGTGCCGCGGCGGCTGGCCCGCACGGTTCGCAGCAATGCTTTTCAAGTCACCGCCGACCGCTGCTTCCGCCATGTGATGGAAGCCTGCGCCGCGCCGGCGCCGGGGCGTACCGAGAGCTGGATCAATGACGAGATCCTGCGCCTCTACACCGCGCTGAATGCCAGCGGTCACGCCCATTCCATCGAATGCTGGCGGGATGGCGTATTGGCGGGTGGCCTTTACGGAGTGAGACTGGGGGCGGCCTTCTTCGGCGAAAGCATGTTCTCGCGCCGGCGTGATGCCAGCAAGGTGGCGCTGGTTCATCTGATGGAAGGTTTGAAACGCAACGGCTTTGTCCTGCTCGACACCCAGTTCATCACCGCGCATCTGGCACGCTTCGGCGCCATCGAGATCCCGCGCGAGCGCTATTTGCTCAAATTGCACGATGCCTTGAATCGCGAAGCCGCCTGGCCTTTTTCCAAGACTTAGGCCGTTGGACTTCGCCGCACCGCCTTCTATAAATTTACCCAACACGGCGGAAAATCCCGCAAGTCGAGATAAGGTTGCGCGCTCACTTTTTGCGGGAGACTTCCGATGCGCACAGCCCCATTTGGATTTGCGCTTTTGATTGGTTTTGCCGGTGCGGCCGCTTCTGCCCAAACCGCTCCTTCCTATCATGTGACGAAAACCGTCGCGCTGGGCGCACCCGACCGATGGGATTACCTGGTTTATGACGCGCCGTCGCATCGTCTCTATGTCTCGCACGGCGACAGGGTCACGGTGCTGGATGGCAAGGGCGGAGAAGTCATAGGCAACATAGAAGGCATGCCCGGCGGCACCCATGGGATCGGCATCGTGACCGCGATGGGCAAGGGCTATACCGATGACGGCAAGGCGGGAGAGGCCGTCGCCTTCGATCTCAAAACCCTGAAGACGGGAAAACACATCAAGGCCGAGGACGATGCGGATGGCATCGCCTTTGATCCCGCAAGCGGCCACATCTTCGTTGTGGACGGTGATTCCAAGCTGCTGACGGTCGTCGATCCCAAGACCGACACCGCCATCGCCACCATCAATGCCGGTGGCGGCCTGGAATATGCCGTCTCCGGCAACAACGGCAAACTCTATGTGGACGGCGCAGAGAATAAGGAAATCGTCCGCATCGACACAGCCACCAACAAGGTCGACGCGCGCTGGCCCATTCCCGGCTGCACCAACCCCCATGGCCTGGCCATCGACACGAAGGCACAGCGCCTGTTTGCAAGCTGCGTCAACAGCGTCCTGACCGTCGTCAACGCCCAAAGCGGTGCGGTGGTGGCAACACTGCCCATCGGGACCGGCACCGACGGGGCCGCCTTCGATCCCGTGCGCAAGCTGATCTTCAGTTCCAATTTTGATGGAACCGTCTCGGTGATCCGTGAGGTGAGCCCGGAAAAATATCAGGCACTCGACAGCATAAAGACCCAGGTAACCGGCAAGAACATGACGATCGATCCTACGAGCGGTAGGCTCTATGTTGCGGTGGCAGACATTGATCCCAATGCGCCTGTTGCCACGGGTCCCAATGGCCGCCCTGGACGTCCCAAACCGCTGCCTGGAAGTTTGAAGATCCTGTTCCTGGACCCGGATCACAACTAGACCCTAGCGGGATTTGGCGCTGGCCGTCATCATCAACTCCCCTTGTTGGAGTTTGAGATGAAGTCCTTGTTGGCCTCTTGGCAATTCTGGGCGGCGATGTCCGCTGTCTTCGCCGCTTTCACCGCAATTTTCGGCAAGATTGGCGTCCAGGACATTAATTCCGACTTCGCCACGCTGATCCGGGCGGCGATCATCCTTTGTGTGATCACACTCATCGTGACGGCAAGCGGGGCCTGGCAACCGCTCTCCGGCATCGGCCGCAAGACCTATTTCTTTCTGCTGCTGTCGGGCCTCGCCACTGGCGCGTCCTGGCTTTGCTACTACCGCGCGTTAAAGCTGGGACCGGCTTCCGGTGTCGCGCCTATCGACAAAATGAGCGTGATGTTGGTGGCCCTGTTCGCCGCCGCTTTTCTGGGCGAACGGCTGGAACTCAGGAATTGGCTGGGCATCATCCTGATCGCGCTGGGTACGATCGCGGTGGCGGCTTAACGTCCACCACGATTGTGCATCTGAATATTTGGCGCGAGCGCTATCCGCTCAAATCGCACGATGCGCTGAATCGTGATGCTGTTCGGCCTTTTCCTTAGAGACCCACCCTCCCCTTGAGGGAGGATCGAAATTTGACAGCGTAGCGAGCAAATTTCGGGGAGGGGGAAACTTAGCGATGGACCCCTCCCCGAAAAATCCCGGCGGATTTTTCGACCCTCCCTCAAGGGGAGGGTAAAAAGATGGCTACTGCCCTGCGCCTTCCGGCAAAGCCTGAATACCCTCCTTGTCGGAGGAATCCGGCGCCTTGACCTTAACTGGCGCGGTGGAAGTGTTGGCGGCCACGGCCGAGGCCGGCGCATTGTTGCAGCTGATCACCCACACGTCATAGAGCGGATGCTCCACCGCATTCAGACCCGGACTGGAGGCATACATCCAGCCCGAGAAGACGCGCCGCGCGGGCTGGTCGGGCCGATGATCCTCGATCTGCACAAAGGCAGCGGTCTCCGGCGTCTCGCTGGCGGGCGTGGAATAGCAGTAGCGCGCCGTAATCGTGAGTGTGGCGAAATTCACCGGCTTGCCGATCGGCGCGGTAATGCTGGTGGGCCGGCCGGTGATCTTTTCCAACCCGCGCATCATCAACTGGGTACCGCCCGGGGGCGGCGCGGGAGGCGGAGCCGGCGGCTCGGTCGTGGCATTGGGCGCCGGTGCGGCAACGGCCGGCACCACTGGACCGGGCTTTGATGCAATCGTTTTGGGCGTCGAAGCGTCTTGCCCCAGGGCGGGCAGCGGCAACAGCGCCAAGGCGCAGCAGGATAAGAACCGCTTCGAGAGACGATTCATGGGCCGGCTCCCGGGTCCGGCGCGCGGACGGGTCCCTGAGGCGCCGCGGATTTTGGCGGCGGCGGCTGATTGGTGGTGCTGCCACCGGTCGCAAAGCGTCCAACCAGCCCCATCACATCGATCGAGCCTTGCGCATTCTCGAAATAGGAGCCTACCGCCATCATCTTGTCGTCGCCGCCCGGCGTAATGGAAAGATACTGTCCGCCGAGAAAGCCCGCTTGAGTCACCAGCACCGAGGAATCCACCGGCAGCTTGATGTCGTCGCGAATATTCATGTGCACCGTGACCAGATAGGTCTTGGGGTCCAAGGTCAGGTCCGACACGGTGCCGACCTTGATGCCCGCCAGCCGCACATCGGTGCCCACCGCCAGCCCGTCGGCCTTGGGCAGCTTGGCGTTGATCTCATAGCCCGAAAGACTGCCCGATCCCATGCGGTAATAGGCCAAGGCGGCAAACGCCAGTGCGACGACAACCACGCCGGCGCCGATCAGGGTTTCGGCGATATTATTCTGTTGCATGACCCGGGTACTCATTTGCTGGGACCGGCGCACATCAATCCGGCTTCCAGGCCTGGTAATCGCCCGTCGCGGGTGGGCGCACGCCGCCCTTTTTGAGGCTGCCATCGGGCCGGTAGGCGCCTTCGGTGCCGGTCAGATTGGGTTGGTGCGGCTTCTCGAAGGCTCGTGTCTTGAACGGCGCCTGGGTCGGCGGCTCGGCGTAGGTGTGATGCAGCCAGCCATGCCAATCCGGGGGTACGCGGCTGGCCTCGACGGTGCCGTTGTAGATCACCCACCGGCGCGAACCATCCTTGTTCTGATAATAGCGATTGCCGAAGTCGTCGGTGCCCACCGGGCTGCCGGACAGCCAAGTGGTGAGCAGCGTCCCCCAGGTCGCGGAATTCCACCAGGAAAAGATCATCTTGAAGAGGGACATTGGGCTTACTCGGGGCGCGCGCTCGCGGATTCGGGGCGAATATAGGACCTGGGGGCGATTTCCGCCAATGTCGCAAGGCGTCAGACTCGGGCTTTTTCAGTTATCCCCAAACCGTCCCAAGCCTCTCATGACGCTGTGATGAAACCGGGGCGAAAAATATTTCGGCGCCTTAATTCGGGGTCCGCTTGACTCCCGGCTTTTTGGCCGGTTCCCGCGCCCCAACATATGGTGATTAAGGTCTTGGTAACCACTATTCCCTTGCACCCGACTTTCCCCCGTGTCCATACTTTGGGCCAGTCACCTCTCGTGACCACCAGATCTGGCGACGCCGACCCCGCCGCAAAGCCCCTCCCCGCTAGGGAGAACTTTGTGGGCGGAGAGCTGTCCCCAAACGGTGGCCCGGAGGGACTGGGCCACGTCAACGCCATTTCTGGGGTACTGCCATGCGCATTCGCCGCCACTTCACGGTCGAGGGTCATTCGCCCTACGCGGGGCTAGCATTCAAGGGCGCGGAAAGCGAGATCCGAAACCCGGACGGTTCCATTGTCTTCAGCCAGACCGACATCGAAGTGCCGGAAGCCTGGAGCCAAGTGGCCGCCGATGTGCTGGCCCAGAAATATTTTCGCAAAGCGGGCCTTCCCAAGAACCTCAAACCGGTTCCGGAAGAAGGCGTGCCGGAATTTCTCTGGCGCAAGCAGGCCAAGGAAAACGGTTCCAAGGAAACCACGGGCGAAAGGTCCGCCAAGCAGGTGTTCGACCGCTTGGCCGGCACTTGGACCTATTGGGGCTGGAAAGGCGGCTATTTCGATTCCGAAGTCGATGCCCGGACCTTCTATGACGAGATATGCCACATGCTGGCGTCGCAGAAATGCGCCCCCAACAGCCCGCAATGGTTCAATACCGGCCTGCACTGGGCCTATGGCATCGACGGTCCCGGCCAAGGTCACTATTACGTCGATCACAAGACCGGTCGGCTGACCAAATCCATTTCGGCCTATGAGCATCCCCAGCCGCACGCCTGCTTCATCCAGAGCATCAAGGACGATCTCGTCAATGAAGGCGGCATCATGGACCTGTGGACCCGGGAAGCGCGCCTATTCAAATATGGCTCGGGCACCGGCACCAATTTCTCGCCCCTGCGGGGCGTGGATGAGAAGCTGTCCGGCGGCGGCAAATCCTCCGGCCTGATGAGTTTTCTCAAGATCGGAGACCGCGCCGCCGGCGCCATCAAGTCGGGTGGCACCACCCGGCGCGCTGCCAAAATGGTGATCGTGGATATCGATCATCCCGACATCGAGGATTTCATCGACTGGAAGGTGGTCGAGGAACAGAAGGTCGCCGCCCTGGTCGCCGGCTCCAAGTTGGCCGAGAGGCACTTGAAGGCCGTGCTGAAGGCTTGCGTCAATTGCGAAGGCTCGGGCGGGGACTGCTACGACCCGCAGAAAAACCCCGCGCTGCGCCGCGAAATCAAGGCGGCACGCAAGAGCATGATCCCCGACAATCTGATCGAGCGGGTAATCAACTTCGCGCGCCAAGGCTATAAGGATATCCAATTCCGCACCTACGACACCGACTGGGACAGCGAGGCCTATAGTTCGGTGGCCGGCCAGAATTCCAACAATTCGGTCCGCGTCACCGATGAATTTCTGCAAGCCGTGCTGGAAGATGGCGACTGGCAGCTGACCTATCGCGGCAATGGCAAGGCCGCCAAGACGGTGAAGGCGCGTGAGTTGTGGGAGAAAATCTCCTATGCCGCCTGGGCTTGTGCCGATCCGGGCATCCAGTTTCACACCAGCATCAACGACTGGCACACCTGTCCGGCCGGCGGCGAGATCCGCGCCTCCAATCCGTGCAGCGAATACATGTTCCTGGACGACACCGCTTGCAACCTGGCGTCATTGAACCTGATGCAATTCAGAAAGGGAGAAGGCAACCAGCGGTTCGACGTCGAGGCTTTCGAGCACGCCGTGCGGCTATGGACAGTGGTGCTGGAAATATCGGTGCTGATGGCGCAGTTCCCCTCCAAGGAAATCGCACAACTTTCCTATGACTACCGTACCCTGGGATTGGGCTTTGCCAATATCGGCGGCTTGCTGATGAGCGCGGGCGTGCCTTACGACAGCCGCGATGGCCGCGCCACGGCCGGCGCCATCGCCGCGCTGATGACGGGCGTATCCTACGCCACCTCGGCCGAAATGGCGGGCGAGTTGGGGCCCTTCCCCGAATTTGCCGCCAACAAGGACGCCATGCTGCGGGTGATCCGCAACCATCGTCGCGCGGCTTATGGCGAATCCTCGGGTTACGAGAAGATCGCCACCAGGCCGGTGCCGCTGGATCATAAGGCCATTTCCGACACGGAACTGGCGCAGGCCGCCAGACGCGCCTGGGACGATGCGCTCGCCAAGGGCAAGCAACATGGCTTCCGCAACGCCCAGGCCAGCGTAATCGCGCCGACCGGCACCATCGGGTTGGTGATGGATTGCGACACCACCGGAGTCGAGCCCGATTTCGCCTTGGTCAAGTTCAAGACCCTGGCGGGTGGGGGCTATTTCAAGATCATCAACCGCTGCGTGCCCGAGGCGCTGGCCAGTCTCGGCTATGGCCAGCCGGAAATCGACGCCATTGTCGCCTATGCCGTGGGCCATGGCACGCTGGAGGACTATTCCGGCCGCCTCAATTTTGACGCCCTGCGTGGCAAGGGATTTGGCGAAGAGCAGGTCGGCCAGATCGAGGCGGCGTTGGAATCGGCTTTCGACATCCGCTTCGTTTTCAACAAATACACGCTGGGAACCGCCTTTTGCAGGGACGTGCTGAAGCTGGATGCGGCGGCATTGGACGCACCCGAATTCGACATGCTGAAGACTTTGGGCTTCTCGCGCGCCGACATCGACGCCGCCAACCTGCATGTCTGCGGCGCCATGACTTTGGAGGGAGCGCCCTATCTCAAGGAACAGCATCTGCCGGTATTCGACTGCGCCAATCCGTGCGGGCGGATCGGCAAGCGCGCGCTGAGCGTGGAATCCCACATCCGCATGATGGCGACCGTGCAGCCTTTCATCTCCGGCGCCATCTCCAAGACTATCAACATGGCCAACAGCGCCCAGATCTCCGACTGCGGCGAAGCCTATATGCTGTCCTGGAAGCTGGGGCTGAAGGCCAATGCGCTGTATCGCGACGGTTCGAAACTGTCGCAGCCGCTATCCACGCAAGTCTTCGCCTTTGCCGATGATGAGGAAGACAATGTCCTGCCGGAAGCGCCGCGCCCACAAACGGTGGTCACCGAGCGGATCGTCGAACGCGTCATCGAGACGGTGCGCAGCCATGAGCGTGAGCGACTGCCCCATCGCCGCAAGAGCTACACCCAGAAGGCCATTGTCGGCGGCCACAAGGTCTATCTCCATACCGGCGAGTATGAGGACGGAAGGTTGGGCGAGATATTCATCGACATGCACAAGGAAGGCGCCGCTTTCCGCAGCCTGATGAACAATTTCGCCATCGCCATCTCGGTGGGTCTGCAATATGGCGTGCCGCTGGAGGAATTCGTCGAAGCCTTCACCTTCACCCGCTTCGAACCGGCGGGACCGGTGATCGGAAATGACTCCATCAAGAGCGCCACCAGCGTGCTGGACTATATCTTCCGCGAATTGGCCGTGTCCTATCTGGGACGCACCGACCTTGCCCATGTCGTGCCCGCGAGCGACGAGGATCTGGGCAAGGGCGGCGATGGCGCCGCCCAGGAAGTGGTGATCTCCAGAGTGGCCTCCGCCGGCTATCTGCGCGGCCGCACCCAGATCGCCCTGGTCAAGGGCGGCGCGGCGCCCAAGATGCTGGCGGAGAACGAGCATTTCCATGAGGAGATGTTTTTGCCGATCAACGACACCGGCCCGGGCGGCGAATTGGACTTGTCGCAAATCCGCGCTGGCGTGGAAGCCACGCTCAACACGGTGAGCGCGCAGGTTGCAACCTTGGAGGCGGCGCTGGGCAATTCCGCAGGCAGTGGCGTGCGCGAAACGCGTGCGGCGCGAGCGGCGGAAGCGAGACTGAAAGGCTTTGAAGGCGACAGCTGCGGGGCATGCGGAAACTTCACCCTGGTGCGCAACGGCACTTGCATGAAGTGCAATACCTGCGGATCGACATCGGGCTGTTCCTGATCCTAGAGCAGGTTGGGACCAGCTTGCTCTAGTTCCTTGAGGGACAGTCATTGGGCGGGCGCGGGAAACATATCCGCGCCCTTACTCGTTTCCATACTATGCCGTATGTCCAGTCCAGCGCGTTTGAACAGGTGAGTTACGATGAACGGGCTCATACCCTTTGCGCAACCTTCCGGGAAAGCCACCGCAAGTTCCTCTATGAGGATGTGCCCCAGGAAGTCTATGACGGGCTGATTTTTTCCGATTCCCTGGGCCGTTATTTCAATGCCCATATCCGCGGCCATTTCCCTTATCGGGAGATCCGCGAAAACTAGTCGGCATGGTTAAAGGCACGCCGGCTTGCCGTTCCAGTTCCTCGGCAACGGCCTCGAATTTGCGGCGAAAAATTTCTAGCGACGTTTCCGCCGCATGCGCCCGAAAGCGGGCGGCCAGCGCCTGCATCGCCAGAACATTTACATGCTCTGCCATGACTGGGAAACGCGAGGGAAGCAAAAACGGTTCCGGCGGGTTCCGGCTGCACTCACGGAGAATTTCAACAGCCGCCCGTCGCCGTAAACCCTGTCATTCAGCCGCCGCCTTCAGGGTTTCGGACGGCTTGTAGCGCAACACCGGCTTTCTGGCAGCCGCAGTCTCATCCAGCCGGCGGCGCGGCGCCAGATGCGGCGCCCCGGCAAAGCGTTCTGTCTTTTTGGCGCGGGCTTCGGTGGCGAGCGTATGTAGCACGTGGATAAAGCGGTCGAGCGAGGCCTTGGACTCCGATTCCGTCGGCTCGATCAGCATGGCGCCATGCACCACCAGTGGAAAATACATGGTCATGGGATGGTAACCCTCGTCGATCATCGCCTTGGCAAAATCAAGCGTGGTGACGCCGGTGCCGTCCAGGAAGCTGTCATTGAACAGCGCCTCGTGCATGCAAGGGCCATCACCAAACGGCGCGCTCATCACATCCTTAAGCGAGGCCAGGATATAGTTGGCCGACAGCACCGCGTCTTCGCTCGCCTGGCGCACACCGTCTCGGCCATGGCTGAGCATATAGGTCAACGCCCGCACAAACATGCCCATTTGGCCATGGAAGGCGCACATCCGGCCAAAAGGTTTGGCGCCGTTCGGCGCCGCCGCGCGATCCTCGATCAGACGCAGGCCCTTGCCATCCGCCACCAGCAGCGGAATGGGCGCATAGGCCGCGAGGCGCTCGGATAGCACGACAGGGCCCGCACCGGGACCGCCGCCGCCATGGGGCGTGGAAAAAGTCTTGTGCAAGTTGATGTGCATGGCATCCACGCCCAGGTCGCCGGGGCGCACCTTGCCGGCGATCGCATTGAAGTTGGCGCCGTCGCAATAGAAATAGGCGCCCGCCGCATGCACCGCGTCGGCGATTTCCTTCACCTCACCTTCGAACAAGCCGCAAGTGTTGGGATTGGTCAGCATGATCGCCGCCACATCGGGACCGAGCTTGGCCTTGAGCGCTTCGGCATCGACATGACCGTTGGGCTTGGCGGGCACTTCGTCCACCGTGAAGCCGGCAAAGGCAGCCGTGGCGGGGTTGGTGCCATGGGCGGATTCCGGCACCAGGATGCGCTTGCGGTTCTCCCCGCGCGCGGCGATCGCGGCGCGGATCGCCAGCAGTCCGCACAACTCGCCATGGGCGCCGGCCTTGGGCGACATGGCCACCCCCGGCATGCCGGTCAGGGAGGTGAGCCAGTTCATCAGCTGCGAGATCAACTCCAGCGCGCCCTGGACGGTGGATTGGGGTGCCATGGGATGCAGGTCACCAAAGCCCGGCAGCCGCGCCATTTTTTCGTTCAACCGCGGATTATGCTTCATGGTGCAGGAGCCGAGCGGATAAAGCCCGGCGTCGATGGCGTAATTCATCCGCGACAGCCGCACATAATGGCGCACGACTTCCGGCTCGCTGAGGCCCGGAAGACCGATATTGCCCTTGCGGCGCATGCCGCCCAGCCGGTCGTCGGAAACCGTCACATCCGGCAAGTCGACGCCGATGGCGCCATGCCCCAGCTCGAAGATCAGCTTTTCTTCGTGATCCAAACCGCGATCACCAGAAATGGTTGCGATACTGGAGGGAAATGCCTCGCCCGCACCGCTGGGACGGCCCTGATTGTTCATGCTCATCAGAGAACCTCTTTAAATGTCGACGTCAGCGCCGCGAAATCGTCATCGGAATTCATTTCGGTTGCCGCCAGAATCAGAAGGTTGTCCACGCTCTTGTCGTGCGGCAGTAAGCGAGAAGCCGGCACGCCCGCGATCACGCCCTTGGCCGCCAGCGCTTCCACCACAGCCGCGGCGGGCTTTGGCAGGCTCACCGTAAACTCATTGAAGAAGGCCTGCGTGACCAGCCCCACGCCTGGCAGCGCCACAAGCCTGTCGGCCAAGGCGCTGGCCTTGGCATGATTGATCCGCGCCAGCCGTGTCAGACCTTGTTCGCCCAGAAGAGAGAGGTGGATGGTGAAGGCGAGCGT
>DATHLY010000188.1:0-2811 GCA_035487655.1 Rhizomicrobium sp.
CCGTTTGCCGTTATCCGGCGCGCGTCTTTGAACCGGCGGCCGCGATCTTGGCTCTCAACTGTCGCGCCAAGTGTCTGCCGCTCAATTGCGACAGCTCGCGCAAAGAGAACCCTTCGCGGGTCATGACCGCCCGAATTTCACTGACACGGGAATACTTACCGCTGTCGGCGAGTTCGAAAGCCCGCTCAATGAATTTGCTGGTCGACATTGAAGGAAGGTAATCGGACCTTCCTGCGCTCTCCACGAATTGTTGGAGACAGCGTTAACGGCGCGCGCCTCGCCAGCAATCAGACGAAAGGCTTATTGATTTGACGGAGAGACTGTGGAAGCCCTCTCCAGCACGTCCCGGTGGTCCGAACGGGCAATGAGGCGGCAGCGGTCCGCGCAAGTGCGGCAGGCTTGGACGCAATCCTCCATGTCTCCAAGCGCCTCGCAATCCTTCTCGCAGGTCTCGCACACCTCCGCGCACAAGGCGGCAAAGCGGTTGTGAAACTGGCTCTTGCGTCCAAGCGCGTCGGCGGTGAAGGCGCACAGCGCCGCGCAGTCCAGCATCAGGCGCAAATGCTGCGGCCGCGCATGCTCTCCTCCCATTTCCAGACAATGGGTCATCGCCATCGATGAGCAAATCGCATGGCAATCCTGCAGGGCTGAAATTGCGTCCCTGGTCTGCCGGCTCAGATTGTTCATGATGTCCTCGCGAACTGCGGATGCACAATCCAAAACTGCCTGGGGCATCGACCGTTCCATGCGCGGCTAGCGATTCCCAACCTCCAAGGCTTGTTCCTAGCCGTTTATCGCCAATGCCAACGCCGCATCGGCCGGTTTTGGCCACGGAACGGGATTGCCGTGGCCCCAGACCGGGCCAGGCCAAGCGGGATCGCCCTTCCTGCGGCCGATCACATGCACATGCAGCTGCGGCACCATATTGCCCAGATTGCCGACATTAAGCTTTTCAACTCCCGGCAAGGTGCGGATCAGGCCGGACAATTTCACGATTTCGGCCATCAACTGGGCCTGGTCTTCTGTGCTGAGATCGCACATCTCGATGACGCCCGCGCGGCGCGGCACCAACAGACCCCAATGATAGCGGGAGTCGTTGTAGAGAAAGACCCGCGACAGCGGCCAGTCGTCCAGTTTGTGAGTCAGCGACTGGATCACGGGATCGACGGCGAAATCCTTCATGGCTTAAATCTCCTGGGATCGAAATCCGGCGTGCCTTGGCTTTTGCCAAGGATGATATCGGCCATTTCCTGGGCGATGGCCGGCGTGAAGAGGATACCGTTGCGATACTGGCCGCCCGCAACATATACGCCCTCCATCGCAGCGGGCCCCAGCAGCGGCAGGCCGTCGGGGCTTTTGGGGCGCAAGCCCGCCCAATGACCGGCCAGCGTCCAGTCGCGCAGCGACGGCATCAGCCTCCTGGCCGCAGCCCAGAGTTGGTCGCGTGCTTGCGGCGTGGGCTTGGTGTCGAAGCCCTCCTCCTGCACGGTGGCGCCGATCAAGAGCGTGCCGCGCTCGCCCAGATGCGGGCGTGGCACGCAATAGACGTCCTCGCCCCAAACCACCGGCACCGGCAGCGCCTGATTGGGCGGTGGGGACAGCATGATGACCTCGCCTTTGACCGGCCGAATGGGGATGTCGTCCAACAGCCCGCTCCAGGCACCCGCGGCGACGACCACGACATCGGCCTCGTAACGGCCATAGGGCGTGAGCACCGCTGGTCCCCGCTCCAGCTTTACCGCGGCCTCGTTGGCATTGAGCAGGCCACCGGCCTTCAGGAACGCGATGGCGAGCGCTTCGCCCAGGGCGCGGTTGTCGACATGGGCTTCATGCGGCGACCAAAGGCCGCCCAGGGTATTGCCCAAGAGTGGTACCAGGGTCTTGGCCTGGCGCGCATCCAAGATACGTAGATCTCCTTTCGCGCGGGTCTGCATCACTTCCAGCTCGACAGCGTCCGCCGCCAGCAACAAGGCTCCCACCCTGCTGAGGAAAACGCTCCGCCCGCTGGCCGCCTCCAACTCAGCGGCAAAGACGGGCCACAGGTTGCTGGCCCTGAGCGCCAGGGCACGCTCGGCCTCGACTGCTTCCTCCAGTTCGGCGGTCACCGCCAGCATGCCCGCCGCTGCCCAGCTTGCGCCCGCTGCAGGCTGGGCCCGTTCCAGGATGGTGACCTCAGCACCGGCCTGCAAAAGCCGCCAGCCGATGCCCAGCCCAGCCACGCCGGCGCCAATGATGACAACCCTCACTTCGTCCCCTCCCCCGCCTCGACAATGGCTGTCCTGCCAATGACATAAGAGAAGAGGCTCAAGCGATTCCTCAAGTCTACAGCCGTCCGGAAGGGCCTGGTGGCAAGGAAAACATGCCAGGGCCGGGCGGCCGGGACGATGGAAAGAGCCATGCGCTTCTATAGCGGCTGGGCGCTCCACGCGCATCCGGTCTGTGCGCTGTAACGGACGCGCGCCCGGAGCGTATTATGGGGGCAAGTTGAGGCACGAGGTTGACGATGGAAAAGGCACTGTTCGGCGCAGGCTGTTTTTGGGGCGTGGAGGATTTCTTCCGCCAGGTTCCCGGCGTGATCGAGGCGTTCTCCGGCTATGCCGGCGGCACCACCCAGAACCCCACCTACAAGCAGGTCTGCAATGACGAGACCTATCATGCCGAGGTGGTCGAGGTGACCTTCGACCCGGCCAAGGTGGCCTATCGCACCCTGGTCGAGTTGTTCTTCCGCATGCACAACCCCACCCAGCGCAACCGCCAGGGGCCGGATATCGGAACCCAGTACCGCTCGGTGATCTTCACCCATGGCGAGGA
>DATHLY010000189.1:0-6852 GCA_035487655.1 Rhizomicrobium sp.
GCCAAGGCGGCGGGTGTTCCGATCATCGTGGCGGTCAACAAGATCGACAAAGGCGATGCCAATCCAACCCGCGTGAAGACCGAGCTTTTGCAGCACGAAATACAGGTCGAGGACATGGGCGGCGAGGTGCAGGTGGTGGAAGTCTCCGCCACCAAGGGCATCAATCTGGACAAGTTGGAAGAAGCCATCCTGCTGCAGGCGGAAATCCTGGACCTGAAGGCCAATCCTGAGCGCGCCGCCGAAGGCGCGGTGATCGAAGCCAAGCTGGACAAGGGCCGCGGTCCCGTCGCCACCGTGCTGGTGCAGCGCGGCACCCTGAAGGTGGGCGACATCGTCGTGGCCGGCGCCGAATGGGGCCGGGTGCGCCTGCTCGCCAACCAGCGCGGCGAGACCGTGCAATCCGCCGGTCCTTCCACGCCCATCGAAGTCCTGGGCCTGTCGGCCCCGCCGGAAGCCGGCGATGAAATGGTGGTGGTGGAATCCGAGGCCCGCGCCCGCGAGGTGGCGGAATACCGCGCGCGCAAGCGCCGCGAACAACGCCAGGCGACCTCTTCGCGGCAGACGCTTGATCAATTGCTGCAGACTCGCGAAGCGGGCGAAAAGCGCCTGTTGCCGTTGGTGCTCAAGACCGATGTGCAGGGCTCCAGCGAAGCCATTCAGGGCGCGTTGGCCAAGCTCGGCACCAACGAAGTCGGCGCCCAAATCCTACAGTCCGGCGTGGGCGGCATTACCGAAAGCGACGTGATTCTGGCGCATGCGAGCGGAGCGGCGGTGATCGGGTTCAATGTCCGCGCCAACAACATGGCGCGCGACCGTGCCAAGCGCGACGGCGTGGAAATCCGCTATTACAACATCATCTACAACCTGGTGGATGACGTGAAGGCGGCACTGTCCGGCCTCTTGACCCCGGAAACCCGCGAGAAGTTCCTGGGCAATGCCGAGATCCTGGAAGTGTTCAACATATCCAAGGTCGGCAAGGTCGCGGGCTGCCGGGTCACCGAAGGCTCGGTCAAGCGCGGCGCCAAGGTGCGGCTGATCCGCGACAATGTCGTGATCCATGAAGGTGAGCTGTCCACCTTGAAGCGCTTCAAGGATGAAGTGCGCGAGGTGCAGGTCGGCCAGGAATGCGGCATGGCATTCGCCAATTACCAGGACATGCAGAAGGGCGACGTCATCGAGTGTTTTGACGTCGAAACCATTCAGCGCGCGCTGGGGTGAAAGCTCCGGGATCAATGAGACTCCGGCCAGGGGTGAGCCATGGCTTTGACCAGCATGCAGAGCGGGCCTTTGGACCTCGCCGCTACCTTGGCTGCGGTGGAATCCGCGCTATGGGCATCGGACCTGCCCAAAGCGATGCGGCTCTCCGACGAGGCGATCGCGCGCGGCGCCAGTCATCCCACCCTGCTGGGCCTGGCGGGGCTCAAGCGCATGCATGCCGGCGATAACCAGGCCGCGCTGCCGCTTCTTTTGCGCGCCCGTGAACAGACCCCGCGCCATGTCGATCTCCTGTACGCCCTGGGCGAATGTTACTCGCGCTTGGAACGGCCCCGCGAGGCAGTGGAAGTGTTCGACGCGGCGCTGAAAATCGCGCCCGAGGCGCGGCTGCATTTTGGCCGCGCCCTGGCACTGGAGGATTTGCGCGAGTTGGACGCCGCGCGCGCGGCTTTCGAGCAGGCGGTGGCGCTTGATCCCGCTCAAGCCGAGGCGTTGGCGCGGCTGGCGTTGCTCGCCGTGCAGCGCGGTGATGCGGCCTCGGCCCGCGATCTTGCGAATCGGGCATTGGCCATCGATCCACGCCAGCCGACCGCGCGCATTGTGCTTGCCCATGCCGCCCTGGAACAAAGGGACATGGCAACCGCCGAACGCCAGGTTTCGGCCCTGGTGCAGGATGCTTCCCTGGGGCCGGTGAACCGCGCCTATGCCTTGAGCCTGGCGGGCGACATATTGGATGCGCAGGATCGTATTCCCGAAGCCTTCGCGGCCTATGCATCGTCAAAAGCGGTACAACGCGACGCCTATGCCCCGCACATGGCCGGCGTGGAAAGCGTGGCCATGCGCGAGTTGCGGCTGGCGGACTACTTCCGCCGCGCCGACGCCCAATCCTGGCGCGCGGTCCGGTCTGCCGGCGCCGCTTCGCCGACCCATGTCTTCCTGGTGGGGTTCCCGCGTTCCGGCACGACCTTGCTGGAGCAGGTCTTGGCCGGCCACCCCGATGTCACGGCCATGGAAGAACGCACCTGTCTGATGGATTCGGCGCACGCATTCTTCGGCTCAGATGAGGGTCTGGACCGGCTCGCAGGCCTGACCGATGACGCGCTCGCGTCCTGGCGTGAAGCCTATTGGAAACGGGTCGCCGAAGCCGTGATCTCGCCGTCCAGCCCGGTCTTCATCGACAAGATGCCGCTGAATGCGGTGTTCCTGCCCTTGATTGCCAAGCTGTTTCCGGGCGCAAAAATCCTATTTGCGCTGCGCGATCCGCGCGATGTGGTGCTGTCCTGTTTTCGCCGGCGCTTTGCCATGAATGCCGGGATGTATGAATTCACCGGCCTGGAAAGCACCGCGGCTTACTATGGCGCGGTCATGCGTCTGATGGATATTTATCGCGAGAAACTGGCGCTCGATCTGTTGGAAGCGCGGCACGAAAGCCTGCTGGCGGACTTCGAGGGCGAGGTGCGGCGGATATGCGATTTCCTAGGCCTGGAATTTAAGGGCGACATGCGCGCCTTTGCGCGCCGCGCGAGGGGACAAAATATCGATACACCATCCAGCGCCCAGCTGGCACGTGGGCTGTCCACCGAGGGTTTAGACCAATGGCGGCGTTACGCCTCGCAGCTGAGCCCCGTCCTTCCCTGGCTCGCGCCCTTTGTGGCGCGGTTCGGTTATCCGGAGAATTGAATCATGCCTCGTCCTCCCCGCAAGCCCGTGCGTCATACCCGCCGCGACAATTCCAATGGTCCTTCCCAGCGCCAGCTCAGGGTGGGTGAATTGCTGCGCCATGCCTTGGCCGATGTGCTGCGCGAGAACGAAATCCGCGATAGCGAGTTGGAAGGCGTGTCGGTGACCGTCACCCAGGTCAAGCCGTCGCCCGACATGCGCTATGCCACGGTTTTTTGCGAACCGCTGGGCGGCAAGAACGCCAAGGCCATCGTTGCGGCGCTCAATCGCCACAAGGGCTTTCTGCGCGGCGAAATGGGGCATCACATCACCATGAAGTTCACGCCCGAGCTGCGCTTTGTCGAAGACGAATCCTTTGCCGAGGCCGAGAAGATCGAGACCATCCTGAAGTCGCCGGAAGTGCAGCGAGACCTTGCCGCAACGCATGATGGCGAAGAAGAAGACTGATGGTAAGGCTTTTTTTGATTAACCCCCCTCTGTCGCAGCTCAGGTTTGCGTTCCGCAAACACTTCGCTGCGCCGTTCGCGAGGCTGGACGCCTCGCTCACCCCGCCCGCTCGTCGCTCCGCTCGCGGGGGGAGAAAGCTGGTGTGCATGGAGGGTCGCGCTGCGGAATGCAGCGCTCGAGTTCCAATTCAATTACTCCATTTGTTGGTGCTCAATGGCTCGGCGTAAAAAGGGCAATCCGGTTCACGGCTGGGTCATTCTCGACAAGCCGCAGGGCATGACGTCCACCCAGGCGGTGGCGGCGGTGCGCCGCATTTTCGATGCCCGCAAGGCCGGTCATGCCGGCACATTGGATCCCATGGCGACCGGCATTCTCGCCATTGCTCTGGGCGAGGCGACCAAGACCGTTCCCTATGCCATGGAGGCGGAAAAGACCTATCGCTTCACCGCGACTTGGGGGGAGGGCCGCGATAGCGACGACGCCGAAGGCGCTGTGACTGGCATATGCGAAAAGCGTCCCAGCCGGACAGAGATCGAGGCGGTCCTGCCCCGCTTTACCGGTATCCTCGACCAGGCCCCGCCGGCCTATTCCGCCATCAAAATTGCTGGCGAGCGGGCCTATGACCTGGCCCGGGACGGGGAGGAGGTCGTGCTGGAACCCCGCCGGGTTGAGGTGTTCGAAGCCCGGCTGCTGGAGACGCAACCCGACCGGGCGGAGTTCGAAATCCGTTGCGGCAAAGGCACTTACGTCCGATCCTGGGTGCGGGATATCGCGCTCGCTTTAGGGACATTGGGTCATGTCTCGGCCCTGCGGCGGACCCGTTTGGGCGCCTGGCAGGAAAAAGACGCGGTTGGGCTGGATACCCTGACCCCTTTTATGCATAGTCCCGCCGCTTTTGGGTATTTGAGGCCTCTTTCGACCGCGCTGGACGGCATCCCGGCGCTGGCTGTTTCGGGTCCCGATACGGTTCGCATCCGATCCGGCAATCCCATCCTCATCCGCGCGAACCTGTTCGCCCGCATGCAGGAAGGATTCGGCGAGGGCGAACTCCCCGGGCGGACCGTCTACCTCAAGGACGAGGAGGGTTCGCCTGTGGCATTGGCCGAAATCGCCGAAGGTGAGCTTCGTCCGTTTCGCGTCTTCAACTTCTCAACCAACATGGATGACCGATGATTACGCCTGAACGCAAGAAACAGCTGATCGCCGAACATGCGACCGGCAATAACGACTCCGGTTCGCCGGAAGTGCAGATCGCGATCCTGTCGGAGCGCATCTCCAACCTCACCGAGCATTTCAAGACCCACGTCAAGGACAACCATTCCCGCCGCGGCATGATCAAGATGGTGTCCCAGCGCCGCGGCCTGCTGGACTATGTCAAGGCCAAGGACGCCAGGCGCTACGAGGCCATCATCTCCAAACTGGGTCTGCGCCGCTGAGTTCGCTGGCAACAGAATTGGCACGGTCTTACGCAAAAGCGTGAGGTCGTGCTTTTGCTTTTGCGGAGGATGAGCTTCCGCAAAAGCTGGTCCCATAGGGGGATCCGGGAACTCTGGCCGTGAGCCGGAGCGACCAAAATAAGGAAGGCCCACCAGCAATCCGGCTGCGGGCGATGACGAAAGAAAAACAAAATGTTCAATCACCACAAGGAAAGCTTCGAATGGGGCGGGCGCACGCTCACCCTGGAAACCGGCAAGATCGCGCGCCAGGCTGACGGCGCGGTGCTTGCCACCTATGGCGAAACCGTCGTGCTGGCCACCGTGGTCGGCGCCGCCAGCGCCAAAGAAGGGCAGGATTTCTTCCCGCTCACCGTGAATTATCAGGAACGCTATTACGCCGCCGGCAAGATCCCGGGCGGCTATTTCAAGCGCGAGCGCGCGCCCACGGAACGCGAAACCCTGACCTCGCGCCTGATCGACCGCCCGATCCGTCCCTTGTTTGCCGAAGGCTTCAGGAACGAGACGCTGGTGGTGGCGCAGGTCCTCTCCCATGACCTGGAGAATGATCCCGATATCGTGGCCATGGTGGCGGTATCCGCGGCACTGACCATTTCGGGCCTGCCATTCCTCGGCCCCATCGGCGCGGCGCGCGTCGGCTACATCAACGGCGAATATGTGCTCAATCCCAACATCGACAGCTATCCGGAGTCCAAGCTGGACCTGGTCGTCGCGGGCACGCGCGACGCGGTGATGATGGTGGAATCCGAAGCCCAGGAACTCAGCGAAGAGGTGATGCTGGGCGCGGTCGTGTTCGGCCACAAAGAGATGCAGCATGCCATCGATGCCATCATTCGCCTGGCGGAGAAGGCGGCCAAGGATCCGCGCCCCGTTCCCGAAGATGCCTACGGGGCGGTGCGCGAGCGGCTGAAGGTCGCGGCCAGCGCCGAGTTGGGCAAGGCCTTCCAGATTGCCGACAAGCATGCCCGCCGCGACGCCATTGCCGCCATCCGCAAGACATTCGCCGAGACCCATGTGGGCGAGGGCGAAGGCAAGGTGTCCGCCAATGTCTTTTCCGGCCTGATGCATGACGTGGAAGCCCATGTCATGCGCAATGCCGTGCTGGACACCAAGAAGCGCGTCGACGGCCGCGACCTGGTGACAGTGCGTCCGATTGTTGCGGAAGTCGGTGTGCTTCCCCGCACCCATGGCTCTGCGCTGTTCACCCGCGGCGAGACCCAGGCGATCGTGGTCGCCACGTTGGGCACCGCCGAGGACGAGCAGTTCATTGACGGGCTGACCGGCACCGGCAAGGAAACCTTCATGCTCCACTACAACTTCCCGCCCTATTCGGTGGGCGAAGTGGGCCGCATGGGTTCGCCTGGCCGGCGCGAGATCGGCCATGGCAAGCTCGCCTGGCGCGCCATCCATCCGATGCTGCCCAAGGCGGAGGAATTCCCCTACACGCTCCGCGTGGTGTCGGAGATCACGGAGTCCAACGGTTCTTCTTCCATGGCCACGGTGTGCGGCACTTCGCTGGCGCTGATGGATGCGGGCGTTCCGATCAAGAAGCCGACCGCCGGCATCGCCATGGGACTTATTCTTGAGGGGGATCGCTATGTCGTCCTGTCCGACATCCTGGGTGACGAAGATCACCTGGGTGACATGGACTTCAAGGTGGCCGGCACCGAAGACGGCGTCACCTCCTTGCAGATGGACATCAAGATCGCCGGCATCACCGAGGAGATCATGAGGGTCGCCCTGGCCCAGGCCAAAGGCGGACGCATGCACATTCTGGGCGAGATGAACAAGGCGATCACCGGCGCCCGCGCCGAGCTGGGCGAACATGCCCCGCGCATCGAGCAGATCAAGATCCCGGTGGACAAGATCCGCGACGTGATCGGCACCGGCGGCAAGGTGATCCGCGAGATCGTGGAAAAAACCGGCGCCAAGATCAATGTCGAGGACGACGGCACCGTGAAGGTGGCTTCCGCCGACGGCGAGTCCATCAGGGCCGCCATCAAGTGGATCCGCGGCCTGACCGCCGAGCCGGAGGTGGGCCAGATCTATGACGGCA
>DATHLY010000190.1:0-5613 GCA_035487655.1 Rhizomicrobium sp.
CGGACTTGCTGCCGCCTTTTGTTCCCTTCGCCACGTTCCTTGGAGTGGTGTGGAGCGAAAGCGCTTTCACCGAATCCCGCGAGCGCCTGTTGATCTGGAACAGCGGCCGTTCGCCGCTGTTATGTCTCATGCCCGCTTTGCTCGCGGGCCTGGTGATGGGCTTAGGATTGTTTGTGATGGACGCCTGGCTCAGGCCGGCCGCCATCCATGTGCAGATCGCCGAAAAACTGGGACGCGAGGGCATCCGGCTGGATCGCACGCAGAGCGGCGGTAGCCATTGGATCGCGCTGCCGGACGGGTTGCTGCGCGCCGACATCGAATATGGCCCGCCCCTGAAACTGCACAATGTCACGGTCTACAAGCTGGATACCCAAGGCCATCTGGCCGAAGTCGACACGGCATCCCTGGCGCGGCCCTTGGCCAAAGACCGCTGGCTGCTGGAAGACGGACATTCCTGGCACGCCAGCGCCGCCGAACCCGGCAATGTCCTGACCACCACCGCCAATCAGGAGGAGGCAGAGTCTCCTTTCAGGGCGCGCAATATTCCCATGGTGCTGGATCAACTATGGCTGCGCAATCTGGGCTTGTCGCCGCAATATCTTCGGCTGGGCGATCTCAGGGAATTGGCCCATGCCCGGATCATGTCGCGCGATCTCAGTGCCTACAAAACCCGCCTGCAACTGATTTTCGGCGAGACGCTGCTGACTGCGGCCATGGCGCTGATCGGCGCGGCGCTGGCCATGCTTTATTTTGCCTTCCAAACGCGATGGTTCGCGCTGGTGGGTGTTCTGTTGGCCGGCTATCTCGCCCACTTCGCTTCCAAGGCCCTCCAGCTCATGGGCGAGTTCGGCTATATGGCGCCGTTCTTTGCCGGTTGGCTGGCGCCGCTGCTGATGATTGTGGCGGTGGCATTGGTTTTGCACGTGATCCAAAAGAGGCGCGGTCTGGGCACGCAGTTGGGCGACACTCCCCACTATGCCGATTCTACTTCTGGATAAGATGCTCGTGGACCGCTTTGCCGCTTGACGTGTCGATGCCGAATATATCGAGCGACGGCACGCTGGGCAGAAGTGCTCCTTCCACTACCTGCAGATAGACATAGGCGACCTTTACGGTGCGGGTACCTATCGCCATGGTCACCTGGGGATGATGCTGGGCATCCATGGAGAGTGTCAGGCGGCGCTGCGGAAGCGCCGCAATGGCGAAGGTGACCGGCTGGCCGTCCTTGTGCGCATTCAGCCTCACGCCATAGGCCATCATGCGCTCAATGAAATTCAGCGGCTGACGGCTGCCGTCGATGTTGAACTTGCGCCAGAAGGCTTCCACGGGCGCGCGCGAGTCGAAATTGCCGCGCGCATCCTGCTTTGCGGCATAGACCACCGTGTTGGAATTGGGCGAGCGCTGCACGTAAAACAGCTGATTCGGCTCATCCGGCACCTTGAATTCGGGGCGCAGGCGCGTGATCTCCTCGCTTTCGCTGACGCTGCTCAGGAAGTCGCGCGCCTGCGCGGGCAGCGCCACCAGCATGGCCAGAAGGAGGGTGAAGCAGAATTTCATCTCAAGAGAGCTTCTTCAGGGCCGATGCGACCAGAGCTTCGGCTTTGGCCGAATCCTCCACCACGCCGCCCAAAGTAAAGAAGGGATGGATCATGCCCGCAAAGCATTCATAGTCAGTTTCCACGCCGGCCGCTTTGAGCCTTTCGGCATAGGCTTCATTCTCATCGACCAATGGATCGAATTCGGCGCTGATGATGAGCGCCGGCGGCAGGCCGCTTAAGCTTTCGCGCAACATGGGTGAGGCCATCGGACTCGTGCGATCTTCAACATTGGGAATGTAATTGTCCATGAACCAATGCAGCGCCGCCGTGGTCAGCATGTACCCCTTGGCATTGCGCTGGTAGGAAGGATAGTCGCGACTCTGGTCGGTCATGGGATAGATCAGCACCTGCAGCGCGAGTTTGAATTCCTGCGAATCTTGCGCCATCTGCGCCACCACCGCGGCGAGGTTGCCTCCGGCGCTGTCACCGCCCACCGCGATCTTCGAGGCATCGATGTTCAGCAACCCGGCATGGTCGCTGGCCCAATGCGTTGCGGCATAGGCGTCCAACACAGCGCCCGGAAATTGGGTCTCGGGCGCCAAGCGATAATGCACCGACAGCACGGCGCAATTGGCTTGCGCTGCCAGGCGGCGGCAGGTCGTGTCGTACAAGGCCAATGTCCCCAGCATGAAGCCACCGCCATGAAAGTAGACCAGCAGGGGGCAGGGCTTCTTGTCTTTTGTTGCGCGATAGAAACGCGCCGGGATAGGGCCGAAGTCGCTGGGAATTGAGAGCTGATAGGTCGTCGCGACGGTGGGTTTTTGCGCCAGCAAGGTCAAGCGCTGGCGCTCATAAGCTATGCGCAGCTCGGCGGGCGACAGGTCGGTGGGTAGATCGCCGGCGCGTTGAATGGCAAGCGCGGCTTGGGGGTGCAAGGGCATGGGGCGCGACTTTACGGGAAGCGCGATGCCTGTGCTAGCATTCAAGAAAGGGAGGCCCGGGGATAACCGGTCGCATCAAAAAATGACAAACATGATAGCGCCGGCGACGGCCAGAACCGCCACCGACGAATTTCACCGTGGACGTCTGTTCGTGCTGGCCCTGTTGGCCCTGTTCACGGCCGGCGCGGCGGTATCCTTGCGTGCGGCGACCGCCGTGCATATGCGCAGCGACTATCTCGAAGCACTGGACCCCGCACGGGCCGGGGAGATGATCGGCACCGTGCTAGGCGCAGCTTTTGCCGGATTTGCCATCACCCTGTTTCTGGTCAGCGCCGTGCTCGCCAGGATCGGCTTCGGCCGCGCGTTGGCCGCCGCCGCAGTGCTGCTGATCGCAGGTTTTGGCCTCGTCGCTTTTGCCGGTTCGCTGGGCGTCTCGCCCTATACCGGGCTGCTGATCGGCATGACGGTGCAGGGCCTGGGTTGGGGTTTGGTAGAGACGGTGATCAATCCTTTGACCAGTGCGCTTTATCCGCATGACCGGGTGAGCCGGCTGTCCATCTTGCATGCCTGGTATCCGGCCGGCGTGGTGGCGGGGTCGCTGATCGGACTGTTCGGCGACCAGGCGCAGTTGCCCTGGCGGCTGATGCTGGTGCCGCTGGCGCTGTTGTGTGTGGTGTTCGGCGTGATGGCACTGACCGAAAAATTGCCCGAAGTCAGCCTTTCCACTGATGCGCCGGTGACGCCGGGCGAAATGATCAAGGCCACCTTGCGCAATCCGACCATCTTCATCTGGGTGGTGCTGATGATGTTCACCGCCTCCACCGAATTCGCGCCGGGGCAGTGGGTGGATGTGTCGCTCTCCCAGATCGTGGGCATGCGCGGCATTCTGCTGCTCGCCTATGTCAGCGGGCTGATGTTCGTGATGCGCCATTTCGCAGGGCCTTTGGTCAAGCGCCTCTCCAATGTCGGGCTGCTGATCTTCTCCGCGGGTTTTGCCACGGTGGGACTCTACGCCTTGAGCGCGGCGCATGATCCGGTCAGCGCGCTGGTCGCCGCCACCGGTTGGGGCTTTGGCGTCTGCTATTTCTGGCCCACCATGCTGGCGACCGTGGCCGAGCGTTACCCGCGCAGCGGCACCATGGTGTTCGGGATGATGGGGTCGGCGGGCGCGCTGTCCACGTATGTCGTGCTGCCCAGGCTGGGTGAGATCTATGACCGCGCAAAATTGGCGGCCGCCCATGGCGACGCCAATCTGGCGGCCAATGCGCAGGGCGCCCAGTTGCACGATATCCTCACAGCCGCGGCCTCTGCCTCCTTCAAGGCGGTGGCGCTGATTCCGCTTTGCCTGGTGGTGACCTTTTCCGCCATCGCCGTGGCCGACCGGCTGCGCAAGTCGAAATAATAAATATTTACAATAGGTTATATCTGTCCTGGGGCGTCAGTCGGCGTGCCCGCGTTGGGCACTGGCGGCGCGCGCGGTAACCTTAAGAAAAACGAATCAGGTGATGCTGGGACTGGACGCATCGCGGGGACGAGATTGAACAAGAGCCTGGCCGCCGCATTGCTCTTGGCGCTGCCGCTGATCGGTTGTGTCCAGGCGCCCTCGACTACGCCCTCTCAGAGCGAGATCGTGCCTGCGACTCTCGGGCTCGGGAGCGAGGCTGCGCCGCCGGCCGCCGCCGACTGGTGGAAAGCCTTCAACGATCCGCAGCTCGACCGGCTGGTGGAACAGCTGCTTGCCAAAAATCCCACCCTGCAAGGCGCGCTGGCGCGCATCCGCGCCGCCGAGGCGGAAGTGTCCTCGGCGCGGAGCCTGCAATATCCCAACATCAATATCGACGGCACCGACACGGTGCAGCTGGTGAGCAAGGATTTCGTCTATCCGCAGCGCTTCGGCGGAACTTGGCAATGGGTGGGCGACGTCGAAGCGCGTCTGCGATGGTCGCTGGATTTCTGGGGCAGGCAAGCGGCGCTGATCGAACGCGCCCGCAACGTGCGCGAAGCAGCAAGTCTGGACGCCAACGCGGCACGGCTGGCGCTGGCCGGTCAGTTCGCCCAATCCTATGTCGCCTTGCTGCTGGCCTGGCAGAATATCGACATCGCGCATCAGACGCTGGAGGAGCGCCAGACCATTCTGGAGCTGACGCAGAGCCGCGTCACATCCGGCCTGGAAAATGAGGCTTCCTTGGAACAGGCCAAGGCGCTGATGGCCATGGCCGGTATGGAGCTGCGCCACACCGAAGCCCAACGCGATATTGGCGTGCATGCCATCGCGGCCTTGATTGGCCGAGGCGCCGACGCCTATCCCTCGATCGCCAGGCCTGCCGTGGCGGTGGAAAATGCCTTGCCGCTGCCGGAGCATCTGCCGGCCGATCTGTTGTCGCGCAGGCCCGACATCCTGGCGGCGCAAATACGCGTCAGCGCGGCAAGCGCCGGGCGCGAGGCTGCTCATGCCGATTTTTATCCCAATATCGATCTCACCGCCGCTCTGGGTTTTCAGGCCATTGGCTTTAGCAACCTTTTCAGCAGCGATGCACTGACCGCCGGCGTGGGGCCTGCGATTCACCTGCCGATCTTCGATGCCGGCAGGATCCGTGCCCAGTACGCGCGCGCCACTGCCGACCTGGATGCCGCCGTGGCGGACTATAACGGCACGGTGGTGCGCGCGGTGCGCCAGACCGCCGATGCCTTGACCGAAGTCGCAAGCCTGGCCGACCAGCGGCGGCAGCAGAAGCAGGCTCTCGACAGCGCCGAGCGCGCCTTCGACCTGGCCAAGGAGCGCTACCGGCTGGGACTGTCGGGACAGATTCCCATGCTGACGGCCGAAGCGACCTTGCTGGAAGCACGCCGGCAGATGGCCGCCCTGGTGGCTGAGGCTGCCAACCAGCGCGTGGCGCTGCTGCTGGCTGCCGGCGGGGGTTACAATCCTGCGCGGAGCGACTCAATCTCCAGCGCACGACTCAGCGCCAATCCCAAGCAGGACGCCACGCCATGAGCGACATCACCGCTGTCAGCGCGCAAAGGGCCGAACGCCGCCGCAAGGGATTTTTGCTGTTCGGTGCCGTCGTCGTCATTGGCGCGTTGGCCTATGGCGGCTGGTGGTGGCTCAACGGCCGCACCAGCGAATCCACCGA
>DATHLY010000191.1:0-5467 GCA_035487655.1 Rhizomicrobium sp.
CGGTCACCGCGATGCCATAGGCGGCGGCCAGGGCCCCGGAATTCTTGAAGATCAGCACGATCAGCACCACGCCCACCGCCAGCAGCGTATTCATCCGCGGCACGAAGATCTGGCCGTAATCGGTGGCACTGGTATGGCGGATTTCCATGCGCGGCAGCTGGCCCAGCTGCACCGCCTGCTGGGTCATGGAAAAGACGCCGGTGATCACCGCCTGGCTGGCGATGACGGCGGCCAAGGTCGCCAGCATCACCATCGGCATATGCGCCCAGTGCGGAATGACCGAGAAGAAGGCGATCCCCGCCTGTTCGGGATGGCGCAGCAACGCCGCTCCCTGGCCGAAATAGTTCAGCATCAGCGCCGGCAGGGCGACGAACAGCCAGGCATATTGGATGGGGCTGCGGCCGAAATGGCCCATATCGGCATACAGCGCCTCGCAGCCCGTCACCGCCAGCACGACGGCACCCAGCGAAACAAAGGCGACCCAGGGCGCGTGCAGGAACATCAAAAGCGCGTACCAGGGATTGACGGCGGCCAAGATGCCAGGAGTGTCGAGAAGCGACACAAGGCCGAATCCGCCCAGCACGGCGAACCACAACAGCATGACGGGACCGAACAGTCTTCCTATGCGGTGTGTGCCGCGATTCTGCAGCAGGAAAAGGCTGACCAGGATCACCAAGGTCAGCGGCATCACCAGCGGCGTGAAGGCCTTGCTCTCCACTTCCAAACCTTCCACCGCCGACAGCACGGTGATGGCGGGCGTCAGCATGCCGTCGCCGAAGAACAACGCCAGGCCGACGATCGCGCCGATGCCGATAGTGGCCTTGATTCTTCGCGTCATTCGGGGCGAGCGATGCGCCAGCGCCGCCAGCGCCAGGGTGCCGCCCTCGCCGTCATTGTCGGCGCGCATGATGATGAGGACGTATTTGACCGTCACCACCAGAATCAGCGCCCAGAAGATCATGGAGAGCGAGCCCATCACCGCGACATGGTTGGGCAGTCCGCCCTCGGTGGCCAACACCGTGGCGCGCAAGGCATAGAGCGGCGAGGTGCCGATATCGCCGAACACCACGCCCAGCGCGCCCAACATCAGTCCGAACAGATTGCGGCGGTCATTGGCGGGGGACCGGGATGATTCACCTTCGCCATGACTGTGCGGCGCGCCCGCCAACGGATCGCTGGTGCTATGCGTCAGCGGCTCCGGCATGGGCTCAGGGGGATGGGCGCTCACGGAAGAGTAAGGTCTTGCATCAGAAGAAAACGCCGCCCTCGGGTCCTGGTTTTCGCATGGTCTCCAAAAGGCTGGGCGCGAGCGGACCGGGACCATAGGCTCCGTCCCATCAGGCTCCCAGTGGGGAGAGGCAGAATAGCGCAGGGCGGGATTTAAGTCTCGGCTGCCACTAGTACAATTCGCCGGCGAGGGCGGTGGCGCCCCTGCTGGAGCCGCCATTTTGCACTGTCAGGTCCGGACGGTCTTCTCGCGGGCTTTCGTCCGGCTCCGCACCGATGAAGCCCTGCACAGGATAAAGCCTAGAGCCCCAGCCGCCGGTTTTGAGATTGAAGACCCGCACCAGCGACCAGTCATTGTCGCGGCTCACATCCTCCACAGGATTGTTGACATAGATTGAGCCGTCATCCAGCCAGTTTGCGTGATCCACGCGGATCTCGCGCGGACCGACCACACGGCGCACCACCGCCAGATGGCCGCGGGTCTCGCCGGCATAATTGCTCAGCACCATCACGGTGCCGGGCTCCGGCAGGTTGCCACGGGGATATTTGCCCGCCGCCTTGTCCCACCAAGTATAGGCGTCGCCGTAAATCTTGATGGCGGAATGTTCGCGCGCATAGGGCGCGCATTGCAGCGGCTTGTGGCCGTCATTTTCCACCATCGTCTGGCCGCGCTCGCGCGGCATGGGGCTTTCGTCGTAATCCATCACGCGCGTGGCGCAGCCTTGCAGGCTGAATGCGAGCATCGCCGCCGCCGCCAGTTTGCCGATCGCACGCATGATACTTTCCTCAACCCCGTGGCAAACTTTGCGCCTTGCTGCTTCAAAGCGGCGTTAGATGGATCGCTCAATGTCGAAGCACATCGTTAAGGCTTCGTTAACCATGTTTTTCCAGGTCAAGCTTACTTGTGCACGGTCCATCGGCCAGCCTATGGCGTCACTCACCCGGCGTAATTTGCTGGCGCACCGCGCGGGGCGAAATCGCGCCCATGGCGCCGATCGAAACCAGGCCGGAGACCGCGAAGAAGAAAAACAACGCGCTCCAATTGGACTCGGCAAAGGCAAAAACCGGCAGCACCACGCCCACCACCAGTTCTGGGATGCCGCGCCAGCCTCCCTTGTGAATTTCACCCACCCGGGTGGTTCGGTTGAAATCCATGCGATTGGAGAAGAAGGCGTCGAATGTCGCCCGCGTGTTGGCCAGGATGAGGCCTGATGGAAATACCACGGCCAGCAGCAGCGAGGATATCAGCTTGGGTTCGCGCTGGCGGTGCAGCATGCGCTGGCCAAGATAGAGATAGCCGATGGAAGAGACCACGCCCAGCGCCGTAGCCAGAAGTCCGAACCAAGTGACGCCGGGATAATAGGCGGCGCCCATATACATCAAGGTGAGCGAAATCGCGGCGCTGGCGAAAGCCAGCATGTAAAAGGAGAACTGGCACATCTGTACGGTCATGGCCGTCTTCTTCCAAAGCGGCATGGTGCTGGACCAGATGGTGGGCAAAAGCTTGCGCGCCACCTGGGCATGCCCTTTGGTCCAGCGCGCCTGCTGCGCCCGCCATGCAGCTGCCGTTTGCGGCAATTCCCCCGGCACGACCAAGTCCGGCACCATGGCGCCGCGCCAGCCCTGCATCATGCAGCGCATGGAAAGGTCCAGGTCTTCGGTCAGCGTATCGCCGGTCCAGCCGCCGCCTTGCTCGATCGCGGTTCGGTTCCAAACACCGGCGCTGCCGTTGAAGGATAGCGGCAAACCGGCGCAGAAACGGGCTTCCTGTTCCACCGAAAAATGCGCGTCCAGCAGCAGGCCCTGCACCCGTGTCAGCCAGTTGGCGCCGCGATTGGCGTGGCCCCAGCGCGATTGCACAAAGGCCAGGCCGCTGTCGGCCAAAAGCGCCGGAACCGTGCGGCGCAGGAAATCGGAAGGTGGAACAAAGTCGGCATCCAGCACCGCCACGAAAGGAGCATCGGAATGGCAAAGCCCGAACGCCAGATTGCCGGCCTTAAAACCTTTGCGGTCGCCGCGGCGCAGGATTTGGAAATTGACCTCTTGCGGCACCACCGCGCGCACGTTCGACACCAACTCGTGATGTCCGTCGCCATCGCCATCGTCGAGCAGTTGGATGGTGAGGCGGTCGACCGGCCAATCCAGCCGCGCGGCGCTGGCGGCGACGCGCACGGCCAATGGCCCTTCATCACAGACAGGCAGCTGGACCAGCACATGCGGCAACTCGGCATCATCCGGTTCGGCGAGCCTTAATACGGGGCGCTTGCGGAAGACCCGCACCCAGGCCAGTCCGGCTAGCTGCACCGAAAGCGTGCAGACACAGACGAGGATGATGCAAAGGATGAACTGAAGGAATTGGGAAAGACCGTGCATGGCGATCGTTCTGGTCCCCACAAGGGTTGTTCTTCTTAACCGGCGAGCCGGCCATCCGGCCCATTTCGGACCCCCGCCGGCTGTTAAGCACCGGAGGACGCGAACTTCTCCTGCCCAGCGGCCTTTAGCAAGAGGGTGCAGTGCAAAATGAACTGCCCCATATCCCAGGGAAGCCCCATAATATCAAGGCGCTGCGGGAGACAGGGGGGACATAAAAGGGCCAAAAGGCCGCGCTTGGAACTGGGATTTGGTTGGCGGCATTCCCATATTATGATGCGTGATCCGTGAGGGGCACGGACAGGAGCTTGTTATGATTCGATTTAACCCTATTCGCCATGGGCTTGCCCGGGCGACCCCCTTGGCCTTGGCGGCATGTCTGCTGGCGGGGTGTATGACCCCTACCCCCTACGCCCCGCGGACGGAAGGCCAGCAGACCGGCTACACCGACCGTGCCCTCACCCAGAACCGTTATCGCATCACCTTCACCGGCAATACCGCGACTCCGCGTGAGACGGTCGAAAGTTATCTTTTACTGCGCGCCGCCGAGGTGACCCGGGCGGCGGGTTTTGCCAATTTTGTCTTCGACACCCGCAATACCAAGGCCAACCACAGTATCCAGACCGTGCCCTATGGTCCGCCCGGTCCCTATGGGGGCGGGTGGGGCGGCTGGGGGCGTGGTGGCGGCTTCGGCTATTGGGGCGGCTGGGGATTCCCCTATGACCCCATGGTGGATGTGGTGGTGCGCACCAACTACGAAGCCTATGCCGAGATCGTGCTGTTGACGCCGGACCAGGCGGCCAAGGAGCCGCGGGCGATGAATGCAAATGATGTCATCGCGCATATAGGGCCTGAAGCCGCGCCAAAACCCAAACCCACTTAGGCGCGGATCTTTTGGGTCTTGGGTGTGTCGCGCGTGCTCGCGTGCGTTAAGCACGCTCCGCGCGACGCTCCTGCCCAAGCCCCAAAATCTCTCGCGCCTAAACGGGTTTTAGGCGGCCTCTCCGAAGGACAAATTCGCTGTAGCCGTCGCGGGAGGCCACGCTGTCCACCGCGTGGCCTTCGCCATGGCACATATGCGGAATGTCCATCACCGACATGGGATCGTCGGCCAGAACCTTTAAGGCCGTGCCGGGGGCGAGCCGCGCCAGCGCCTTCTTTGCCAACAGCGCGGGCATGGGACATTTGAGGCCGCGCAGGTCCAAACTCTCTTCCATCTCATCATCTTGATTAGAAGACTTCTTGATTGGAAGAGGGGCGCGGCTCAAGCTTTGCGAATCGGGAGGCGTGAAGCGTGATCGGCGCGATACGGCGCGAATACATCTATCTGACCAGTATTGCGCGCACGCTGTGGCTGTTGCGCCTGGTCAAGCCGCATGCCACCCGCAGCATCGTGGATATCGTCGAAACCCAGGCGCGCAAGCGGCCCAACAATATCGCCATCCTCTACCAAGACCAGCGCCTCACTTATGCCGAGATGGACGCGCGCGCCAACCGCTATGCCCATTGGGCCATGGCTCAAGGCATCGGGCACGGCAAGGTCGTTGCGCTGTTGATGGAGAACCGGCCCGATTACATCTGTGCCTGGCTTGGCATGTTCAAGGCGGGCGCCCAGGTGGCGCTGATCAACACCAATCTCACCGGAGCGGCGCTGGCCCATTCCATCGCCATTTCCGGTGCGCGCCATGCCATTGTGGGGGCGGAACTGGCCGACAATTTCCAAGCCGCGCCATTTGAAGCTCCGCCGGCGCTTTGGATCGAGGGACGAGCCGGGGGCAACGATCTCTCGGCAGCCTTAACTGCTGCTTCAGACAAATCCCCCGGCAAACAAGCGCGCGCCGGCGTCACGCTGAAGGAGCGGGCCTTCTTC
>DATHLY010000192.1:0-4960 GCA_035487655.1 Rhizomicrobium sp.
TTGGCCCGCATATAGTCCAGGAATTGCGGGAAGAATTCCTTGTCGGCGAGCGTGTCGCCGGAGATGTTGCAGAAGATGCCGATGTCGCGATTCTTTTGCGTCAGCCGGCGCACAATCTGCACGCAGCGGAACAAGAGCAGATTGTCCACCACACTCATCAGGCCGGCCTTGCCCGCCACCTGCATATATTGGGCCGGCATGATAATCCGGCCGTCCTTGTCGCGCAGCCGCGACAAGGCCTCGTAGTAGCGCAGCTTGCGTTGCGGCAGACTCACCATGGGCTGCAGGTATAGGTCGACGCGATTTTCCTCCAAACTGGAACGGATGGTTTCCAGCAGCTCGCCGCGGTCGCGGCCGTTCAAAGCATGGAGATAGGCGCCGACCGGGCCGCGTTGGGGTTGAACTGTCTCATGCGGGACCTCGGCCGCGCCGCGCGAGATCTTGCCGGCGAAATCGCGCACCAGGCTTTCCAGCATCTTGAGCTCGGAGACGATCTTCTTTTCCTGGGCGCCGGCACGTTCCTCAAGCCGGCCGCTGAGTTCGCCCAACCGCGCGCGCGTTTCATGCAGCGCGGTTTCCACTTCCAGATAGTTCTTGCGCAAATGCGCCATTTCCTTGGCGGCGGCACGCTTGTCGCGGCGGCGCGCAAAGGAAGCCATGATCTGCTGCGCCAGGACAAAGCCCACAATGCCCGACAGGATCGCCACCGGCCAGCCGATGAAGAGAGCCAGGCCTGCGCCCAGCGTGGCGCAGACAAAGAACATGCAAAGCGTCAGCAAAGCCTTGGTGACAGAGGAGATTCGGTCGGCCATGGCGATGACTATCGCCGCGCGGCGTTTCCAATGTGTTAACCGTGGAAATTCCACGCACACGGAACTTCGCGGGTTAATGAGTGGTTAAACCCGCAAAAACAAGCGCATCCGGCCCTTGCGCAGGCGAGAGCCGGATGCCGTTTTACTTCCGCGAATTTCCTTAGCGATGATGGCCCCAGCCACCGCCATGGCCACCGTCGCCATGCCAGCCACCGCCGCCATTTTGTTGGGCCTGGCCGCGCCCGCCGCCGCCACTGCTCTGTTGGGCCTGGCCGCGCCAACCGCCGCCGCCACTGCTGAAGCCTTGCGGAGCGGCCTGTTGGGTCTGATTCTGGAACCGGCCGCGCCAGCCGCCACCGCCGCCGCCGAAACTTTGCGGAGCGACCTGCTGGCTCTGATTCTGGAACCGGCCGCGCCAGCCGCCGCCATTCCAGTTGCCGCCGAGTTGCTGCTGTGGAGCGGCCTGCTGAGTCTGGAAGCGGCCGCGCCAACCGCCATCATTCCAAGTGCCGCCGAACCGCTGCTGGGGCTGTGCGGTTCCATTTTGGAATCGGCCAGACCAACCACCGGTGCCGCCGAAGCTCTGCTGGCCCTGGAATCCTTGCCGGTTCCAGGCTCCGCCGAAGCTGCCGCGATTCCAGTTGTTGCCATTGCCGAAACCGCGATAGCTCTGACCTGAGCGGTAACCCCAGTTGCCGCCACGATTGAATCCGCCGCCGGCAAAGTTGTGGCTGCGATAGAAGTCGCGTCCCAGCGCAGGTCCGAAACGGCCGCCACGATAGTCACCGCCACGCCAGCCGCCATGGACCCAGAACATCCGGCGCCCGCCAAAGTCGCGATAGTAGAACGGACCCGGATACCAGCTGCCGCCCCAATAGACCTGGCCGTAGTAGAGCGGCAGGTCATAGAAATCGTCCGGGCATCCATAAACCGGATCGCAATAACCATAGTCCGGGCCGTAATAGCCGGAATAGGGATCGTCATAGGCCGGATCACCATAGGTTGGATCGCCGTATGCCTGCGGCGGATAAGCCGGATCGCCGTAGGCCGGTGGATAAGCACCATAGCCCTGGTCGTTGCCGCCATAGCCGTCATAGTTGGGATCATAGGGCTGCGCGCCAGCGGGGAGTGCCAGCGCGCCCAGGCCACCGAAGGCTATGACGGCCGCCTTGATGAGATTTTTCATTGCAGTTTCGCTCCGATTCGCCACTCCAGCTCCGCCACGTCAGCGAAGATTGAGAGGAGAATGGGCCTGGTGCGCTGAACCGCACCTGAACCGATTACGTTTTAATTATGATGTGGAAACTCCCCCTCACCCGGCCGCCGCAGTTGGCAAAGCCGCAGCACCCTTCCCCTCTCCCCCAAAGGGGGAGCGGGCGCAGCGCGTGAGCGCTGCGGGTGAGGGGGTGACGCTTTTCAGCAGAAAAAACGGCCCCGCTTGCGCAGGGCCGTCTTCTTCACTCCATTCAGAAGCTGCTACCAGCGACGGCCGTAATAGCCGCGATAGCCACCACGGTAGCCGCCCCATCCACGGCCATAATAACCGCGATAGTAGGGCCGGCCGTAATAGTAGGGATACGGCTCATAGTAGTAAGGATCGTAATAGGCCGGACCGTAATAACCCGGGTAATAGGAAGGGCCGTAATAGCCCGGGAAGCCGAAGCCGATGCCCACAGACACGCGCGCCTCGGCGGGGCTGGTCATCGCGGCGGTCGTCGCAGTAGCGGCGCCCGCAACCATGATTGCGCCCAAGGCGACTTTCGCGAATTTCCTCATGACAGGTCTCCTTTGTTCATTGCCGAGCTTTCCTCGCTGACACCCCCGCAAACCTGACAGCCATCTTGGAGAGGCCCGGCTGAACCACACATGAACAACGGCAAGGTTGGGCAACCTGTTGCATTCCAAGGCCAAAATACCCCGAAATGGCCTTGAAACTGACCACCTGTTCATCGGGGTTTCGGGCGAAACCCAAATTTTTGGCCCGATTCCGGGCAGCGGCGGCTTGACCGGGGAACCGAGGCTCCCTAAATACCGGGCGCGGCGCTGGCACTCACCAGTTGCGAGTGCTGCGACCTGACGATAATCCAATAGTTTCAAAAACTTACGAAAGAGGATCCCAATGAAATTCCGTCCGCTTGGCGACCGCGTCGTGGTCCGCCGCATCAAGGAAGATCAGAAGACCGCCGGAGGCATCATCATTCCCGACACTGTCGCGGAAAAGCCCCAGGAAGGCGAAGTGATCTCGATCGGCCCCGGCGCCATCGACGAAAAGACCGGCAAGCGCACTCCGCTGGAAGTGAAGGCCGGTGACTATGTGCTGTTCGGCAAATGGTCCGGCACCGAAGTCAAGATTGATGGCGAAGAACTCCTGATCATGAAGGAGAGCGACATCATGGGCGTGCTGGAAGGCAAGAAGGCCAAGAAGTAGTCGCCCAAACAGCAAACCAAATCAGAAACAGAATTCAGGAGACAAATATTATGGCAGCCAAAGACGTGAAATTCGGCGCCGATGCGCGCGACAGGATGCTGCGCGGCATCGACATCCTCGCCGACGCCGTACAAGTGACCTTGGGCCCCAAGGGCCGCAATGTCGTGCTGGACAAGAGCTTCGGCGCTCCGCGCACCACCAAGGACGGCGTGACCGTGGCCAAGGAAATCGAACTGGCCGACAAGTTCGAGAATATGGGCGCGCAGATGGTGCGCGAAGTGGCCTCCAAGACCAATGACATCGCAGGTGACGGCACCACCACCGCCACCGTGTTGGCCCGCGCCATCGTGCGCGAAGGCGCCAAGAGCGTCGCGGCCGGCATGAACCCGATGGACCTGAAGCGCGGCATCGAGAAGGCGGTGGAAGCCGTCGTCGCCGACCTCAAGAAGCGCTCCAAGAAGGTCAAGTCCAACGAAGAGATCGGCCAGGTCGGCACGATCAGCGCCAATGGCGACAAGGAAGTGGGCGACATGATTGCCCAGGCCATGGCCAAGGTCGGCAATGAAGGCGTGATCACGGTCGAGGAAGCCAAGTCGCTGGCCACCGAGCTGGACGTGGTGGAAGGCATGCAGTTCGACCGCGGCTATATCTCGCCCTACTTCATTACCAATGCCGACAAGATGGTGGCGGAGCTGAACGACGCCCTGGTCCTGATCCATGAGAAGAAGCTGACTTCGCTGCAGCCGATGCTGCCGGTGCTGGAAGCGGTGGTGCAGAGCGGCCGTCCGCTGCTGATCATCGCGGAAGAGATCGAAGGCGAGGCCTTGGCCACCCTGGTGGTCAACAAGCTGCGCGGCGGCCTGAAGGTTGCCGCCGTCAAGGCGCCGGGCTTCGGCGACCGCCGCAAGGCCATGCTGGAAGACATTGCCGTCGTCACCGGCGGCCAGGTCATCAGCGAGGACCTGGGCATCAAGCTTGAGAACGTCAAGCTGGAGATGCTGGGCAAGGCCAAGACCGTCAAGATCGACAAGGACAACACCACCATCATCGACGGCGCCGGCAAGAAGGCCGACATCCAGTCCCGCGTCGCCCAGATCAAGGCCCAGATCGAAGAGACCACCAGCGACTATGACAAGGAAAAGCTGCAGGAACGCCTGGCCAAGCTGGCCGGCGGGGTTGCGGTGATCCGCGTCGGCGGCGCCACGGAAGTCGAGGTCAAGGAGCGCAAGGACCGCGTCGACGACGCGCTGAACGCCACCAAGGCCGCGGTCGAGGAAGGCATCATCCCGGGCGGCGGCACCGCCCTGCTCTATGCCGCCAAGGCGCTGAAGGACCTAACGGGCGACAATGACGACCAGACCCAGGGCATTGCCATCGTGCGCCGCGCGATCCAGTACCCGATCCGGATCATCGTCAGCAATGCCGGCCAGGAAGCCAGCATCATTGTCGGCAAGCTGCAGGAGCAGAAGTCCAACACCTATGGCTATGACGCCCAGGGCGAGAAGTATGTCGACTTCATCGAAGCCGGCATCGTGGACCCGACCAAGGTGGTGCGCGTGGCGCTGCAGAACGCGGCCTCGGTCGCCGGCCTGCTGATCACCACGGAAGCCATGATCACCGACCGTCCCAAGAAGGACGCCCCCGCGATGCCGGGTGGCGGCGGCGGCGGCATGGGCGGCATGGGCGACATGGACTTTTAAATCCTGTCATGGCCGGGCGG
>DATHLY010000193.1:0-6355 GCA_035487655.1 Rhizomicrobium sp.
TCATGACCGCCGAGCGCGATATGTCCGTATACAGATTAATACCAATTCGGCCCCGACTATCCCCGAATCATGAGGGCAGCGGCGGCGCTAAGCTATAGCCAACATTGGGAATATTTATCCGGCAGGCCCACAGGTGACGACTGGCTCGCTATGAGCCGCCCATGAGAGAATCGCAAAAAATAAGGAGGAGGACCGATGCGTCCCAATTTCGCCATTTGCTGCGCCGTTTTCACGATCCTGGCCATGCCGGCTTTTGCCCAAGGCCCCTATCGCGTCCTCAACACCTACACCTTGGGTGGCGAAGGCGGCTGGGATTACCTCAACCTCGATCCCGACAGCGGACGCCTTTTCATCACCCGCGGCAGCCATGTGATGGTGGTAGACCCCGCGACCGGCAAGCAGCTCGCAGATATTGCGGGGCTGCAGGGCATCCATGGCACGGCCTTTGCCGGCGGCCGCGCCTATGTCAGCGAAGGCGGCGCCAACCGGATCGCCGTTATCGACAGTAAGAGCCTTTCGAAAGTGTCCGAAATCCCCGTCGGCACGCGGCCTGACGGCATCCTCTATGATGCCTTCTCCAAACGCATCTTCACCTTCAATGGCGCCAGCAACGATGCCACGGCAGTGGATCCTGTCAGCGGCAAATCGGCAGGTACGGTGGCGCTGGGCGGAAAACCGGAGGCTGCCGTCAGCGACGGCGCCGGCACCATCTTCGTCAATGTCGAAGACAAGAGCGAACTGGTCGCTTTTGACGCCAAGACGCTTGCGGTGAAGCAACACTATCCGCTGGCGCCTTGCGAAGAGCCGTCCGGCATGGCGGCGGACCTGGCCCATGGCCGTATCTTCTCCGGCTGCGACAACAAGATGATCGCGGTGACCGACATGAAGACCGGCAAGGTGGTGGCGCAATTTCCCATCGGCGAAGGGGTGGATGCCAATCGCTTCGATCCCGCGACCGGCCTTGTTTTCAGCTCCAATGGGGAATCCGGCACGCTCACAATCGCCCATGAAGACGGCCCGAACAAATTCACCGTGCTGCAGAATCTGAAAACCGCCGAGGGCGCGCGTACCATGGAGTTGGATGAGAAGTCCCACCGCGTCTATGTGGTGACGGCGGATCGCAAGCCGGGCACACCGACGGCAGATCGTCCCAAACCGCGTCCCGTGCCGGTGCCCGGCACCTTCCGGCTGTTGGTGATAGGGCGCTAAAGCCCTCCCGTCCTACTCCGTCGGGTCCTTGGGTTGGTTGCGATAAGGCGCAGCGGTGTAGCCGGGCCGGCCTGGTGCATAGGGTAAATAAACGGCTTTGTAATAAGCCAGATCGTGTGGAGGCGCGGCATGCCCCGCCGGCATCGGCCTGTGTGAGAAAGTCTCAAAATAGGCGATCGAGGCATCGCGCCACCAGCGCGCTTCCTTTTCCTGAATAGCCAGGAATGTCGCTTCTTGCGACCAACGTTCCTCATCCACATGGGACTTCATCGCGGCCCAGGTCTTGCGCATCTCGCCCACCGCGGCGACGCCCTTGTCGTAGTGGTTGACCAACTCATCCCACAGCGTTCGGCCCGATTTCGTCATGTGATCCCAGGCGATGTGCTGGAACCATAAGAGATAGCGGTCGGGAATATCGGGACCGGAAAACAGTTTGGCGAGCGGTGGCGCATATTGGGACGTGGCGTCGCTGCCCGTGGGCGTGCGATCAAAGCCAAGGCCGTTCGCGTCAGCTCGGTGGAAATAGACTGGATTCTGTTCCGGCCGCGGCAGATCGCCGACCCAAGGACCGGGCCCGTAATGATGGCCCGTCGCCATCAAATGATGCAGTCCCAGGGGCGTCATGTAATCCGCCACCGCCTCGCGGCTCTTGATCATCATCGGCACCAGCGCGCTCACGAAAACGGGATCATTGCTGAAGGTCATGCCCAGCCACTCTCGCGCGATCTGCTCGGAGGTGAGACCCGGGTCCCAGGCGAGTCGTCCAAAACCGTACCAGTCCCCTTGCGAGAAGTGCGCGCCCGTCCAGTTGCGATCGTCGCCGATATTGGAGACGCCGACCATCGCCGACGTATCATGGCCCTCCAGCGAGCCGTCGATGACCTTGGCCACCGTCGATCCCTTGCCATTGACCATGGTGTCCCAGTCCAACACTTCCCTGAACAGCTCCGGCAGGTAGACCAAGTGCGTGGTCTGACCGAGATATTCCTTGGTCAACTGCACTTCCAACGCCAGATTGGTCTTGGGCATCGCCCCGAACAACGGATGGGCCGGCTCGCGCGGCTGGAAATCGATGGCGCCATTCTTGACCTGGACGAAGACATTGTCGCGGAACTTGCCGTCCAGCGGCCTGAATTCGTTGTAAGCCTGCTTGGCGCGGTCGGTGGGATCCTTTTCGCTATAGACAAAGGCGCGCCAGAACACCGTGCCGCCATGGGGCGCAAGCGCGTCCGCAATCACATTGGCGCCTTCCGCCTGGCTGCGGTCGTAATCGCGCGGGCCCGGCTGGCCTTCGGAGTTGGCCTTGACCACGAAACCGCCGAAATCGGGAATGCGGCGATAGATGGAATCCACCTCTTTCTTCCACCAAGTTTGCACTTGCGGATCGGCGGGATCGGCTGTTTTGAGCTTGCCCAGTTCCATCGGTGCGCTGAACTTGGCGGCGACATAGATGCGGACGCCATAAGGCCGCAAGGTGTCGGCCAGCGCAGCCATCTTCTCGATATACAGGGGTGACAAGATCCAGGGATCAGCGGAGACATTGTTCAAGGAAATGCCGTTGATGCCCACTGAAGCGTCGGCCCGCGCCATCATCGTATAGCGTGGATCCATATAGTCCGGCATCTTCTGCCAGTCGAAGATGGAATGGCCGGCATAGCCGCGCTCGATGGTGCCGTCGAGATTGTCCCAGTGATTGAGCAGCCGGAATTTCAGGCGCGGGGTGCTGACGATATCCAGCTGCTCGATGGCCTGGCGCGTCTGGATCAGCCGCAGAAAGGCAAAGCTGCCATACAGCACGCCGATATCGCTATTGGCGGCAATCACGGTAGCGGCATGGCCGTTCAACGAAACGCTGCGAATTGAATAGCCTTCCATGCCCAGCGCGGTCAGCGGCAATTTCAGTCCGGCGATCAAGGGCGAGCCGGACGGCGTCCCCATCACCACCGCGCCATCGGCCAAGGCTCCGCTGCCGACCGGCCTGTTCAGCAAACCGCTCAAACCGCCAGTCAATTCCGCCTTGGCCGCATCCAAGGAGGGCGATTCCTTTTCTGATACGATGACGCTCGCCAGCGGGCGGTATCGCGCCTGGGCGTTGGGCTCCATCGATCGATAGCGCAGCCAAAAGTCATAGCCGTCTTCGGCCCGAACGGGCGCGGCCAGCAGCAGCAGCAGCAAGGCGGCGGTGAAAAGGCGAAACATCACATCTCTCCAAGCATAGGCCTGATGGGCGGTCGCGCCGCCAGGCTTATGCTTGCCCAACGCCACATCCTCCCGGCAAGATCGCGACGCGTCATTTCCTCCATCAACTCCTCCTTGTATTTATCTTTGCGAGCCTGGAAGTTAGCGTTACCATTTCCATGTCGCCCGTCAACCGAGCGGACCTAAGCGGTGGTTGCAAATATAACAACAAGCCCGGCGCGCGCCGGGAAACCGGGAGGGATTGTGCGCCGCTTTTTCGGCATCCGCTGGCTTACCATTGCCCTGATCATGCTGGGCGCGATGGTCAATTTCCTGTCTCGCGCCACCCTGGCGGTGGCAGCCCCGACGGTGATGGAGAATCTGCATATCACCACGCAGGAATATGGCTATGTCACCGGCGCCTTTCAGCTCTTCATCATGCTGCAATTCGCGGTCGGCTATGTGATCGACATTCTGGGCGTGAAGACCGGCTTTGCCCTGTTTGCCTTTCTCTGGTCGGTGATCTGCATGGCGCATGGCTTTGCCAATAGCTGGCAGATGCTGGCGGGCCTGCGCGGGCTGCTCGGCTTTGCGGAAGGCGCCTTCTCGCCCGGCGGGCTGAAGGTGGTATCGGAATGGTTTCCCGCCAAGGAGCGAGGGCTGGCGGGCGGGCTCTATAACATCGGCCCCTCCATCGGACAGATGCTGGCGCCGCCTTTGGTGGTATGGGCGATCCTGAATTACAGCTGGCAAGCCGCTTTCGTCATCGTGGGCGGCATCAGCCTCGCCTGGGTGGTGCTGTGGCTGATCTTTTATCATCCGGTCGCCAAGCACCCGTCTTTGTCCGCGGAAGAACGCGAACTCATCCTTTCCGGGCAAGAGAGCTACGTCTGGGCACAGGATAAGAAGCCGTCCGTTCTCAATATCCTGTCGCGGCGCAATTTCTGGGGCGTGGCGCTGCCCCGTTTTCTCACCGACCCGACTTGGGGCATGTTGTCTTTCTGGGTACCGCTTTATCTGACGACTGTGCGCCATTTCGATCTCAAGCACATCGCCATGTATGCCTGGCTGCCATTCCTGGCGGCGGATTTGGGCTGCATCTTTGGCCCCAGCGTGGTGCTGTTCCTGCAAAAGCGCGGCCTGGACCTGATTGACGCGCGGCGCGGTGCCTTCACGCTGGGAGCCTTGATGATGATCGGCGTGGCTTTCGCCGGCGTAGTGCAGAACGCCTATATGGCGGTAGCCCTGATCAGCCTGGCGGGCTTCGCCCACCAGACCTTGTCGGTCACCATGATCACCATGGCTACCGATCTGTTTCCCCGCAACGAAGTGGGCACGGTGGCGGGCATGGCCGGCACCAGCGCCAATCTGGGCGTGCTGATCTCGTCCCTGTTGATCGGCGGGCTGGTCGGCAGTATCGGCTATGCGCCCTTCTTCGTTGCGCTGGCTGCGCTCGACCTCATGGCCGCCGTCGTCGTATGGACGGTGATCCGGAAACCCAATGCCTGAAATCCACAATCCCATTCTCAAAGGCTTCAATCCCGATCCCTCGATTTTGCGCCTGGGCGAGGACTATTACATCGCCACCTCGACCTTCGAATGGTTTCCGGGCGTGCAAATCCATCATTCCAAGGACCTGAAAAACTGGCGTTTGCTGACGCGGCCGCTCAGGCGCGCAAGTCAGCTCAACATGCTGGGCGATCCCGATTCCTGCGGCATCTGGGCGCCGTGTCTCAGCCATGACGGTGAGCAGTTTTATCTCATCTATACCGATGTGAAGCGCTATGGCCGCACCTCGGTCGGCGGCGCCTCGGGCGCGTCTTTGCGCGATTTCCATAATTATCTGGTGACGGCCAAGACGATCGACGGCGAATGGTCCGATCCCGAACCTATCAACAGCAGCGGATTTGATCCCTCACTGTTCCATGACGAGGACGGCAAGAAATGGTTGGTCAACATGCTGTGGGATCACCGTCCGGGGAACAATCGCTTTGCCGGCATCATTGCTCAGCAATATTCGCCCCAGGAAAAGAAATTGATCGGCGAGCGGGTGAACATCTTCAAAGGCACGCCGCTGGGCCTGACCGAGGCGCCGCATCTCTACAAGCGCGATGGCTGGTACTATCTGTTGACGGCGGAAGGGGGCACCGCCTGGAACCATGCGGTTACCATGGCGCGCTCCAGACATGTGCTGGGACCGTATGAGCTGCATCCCGACACATACATTCTCAGCGCCCGCAACCGGCCGGATTCACCCCTGCAGCGCACCGGCCACGCCGATCTGGCGGAAACGCAGGATGGCGAGACCTACATGGTCTATCTGTGCGGGCGCCCCCTCAGGAACCGCGGCCGCTGCACCTTGGGTCGCGAGACCGCGATCCAGAAGATGCAATGGCGCGACGATTGGCTCTATACCGAGGGCGAGACAGGCCTGCCGCAACTGACGACGCCCGCGCCAAAGCTGAAGGAGCATCCCTTCCCTTCCATGCCGGAGCGCGACGATTTCGAATCCTCCTCGCTATCGATCGATTTCCAATGGCTGCGCACGCCTTATCCGGAAACGATCTTCAGCCTGACCGCACGACCCGGACATCTTAGGCTCTATGGACGCGAGACAATCGGCAGCCTGTTCACCCAGGCCCTGGTAGCGCGACGCCAGCAATCCCATTGCTATAGCGCCGAGACGCTGATGGATTTCGAACCGGAGCATTTTCAACAGGCGGCGGGCCTGGTCTGTTATTATGGCGGCAACAAGTTCCATTACTTGCACGTCACCCATGACGGGACCCATGGCAAGCATATCCGGGTGATGTCCGCCCTGCCCGATGCGCCGATCGGCGACGCCTTCACGCCTCCCATCGCTGTTCCAGCTGGGCAGATCGGATTACGCGTGGAAGTGGATGAGGAGCGGCTCACTTTCGCCTATCGCCTTGGTGGGGGCACTTGGCAAAAGCTGCCGCACACCTTC
>DATHLY010000194.1:0-5486 GCA_035487655.1 Rhizomicrobium sp.
GGGCGTGGTCTGCTACATCTCGTCGGTGTGGGTGAAGAAGGCCATCGGCTATGACGACAGCCTGGACGCTTGGGGCGTGCATGGTGTGGGCGGTGCGCTCGGCGCCATGATGACCGGCATGTTCGCCAAGAACGCGATCAACAGCACGAGCAAGGGCTGGCTGACCGATGGCAATGGTCATCAGATGCTGATCCAGTTCTATGACGTCGCCGCGGTGTTCGTGTATTGCGGCATCGTCACCTTCATCATCCTGAAGGTGATCGACATCGTCGTTGGCCTGCGCGTTTCGCCGGAAGTCGAAGTCGAGGGTCTCGACATCAACCTGCATGGTGAAACGGTTCACGACTGAGAGCTAACCTCCCTGAACTGACTGGGGCGCCAGCGTAAGCTGGCGCCCCTTTTCTTTGTGCGGCCATTCTATTTATTGAACCCCCTCCGGCCTCGACTATCACGCCGCCTGCGGCGGCGCCCGTCTCGGCCACCTCCCCCTTCCTGGCGCTGACGCGCCGAAGGGGGAGGCAGGTCATGGCCCTAGCGGATGGTCGCCGCGCGGAATGCGCGGCTCGAGATTTCTGGAACTGCCCGCGCCGACGTCAGTCCACCTATTGACTGTTAGCTCGAGCGCCGCATATCGCGGCGCGACCCGCAGCATCCGGCAGCTTCCTTCCCCCTTCGTGCGAAGCACAGGAAGGGGGAAGGTGTCGCAGCGAGGTGTTTGCGTCTTCGCAAACCTGAGCTGCGACGGATGGGGGTTCATTAAAATAAACAGCCCCGTTATGGTCGCCGGCCATGTTGAAATCGCGAATCGCCGATCTCCCTCTTTCACCCTTCGCACGGCTGGCAACCCTGCTCGCCGATACCAAACCCGGCAAGGAGCCCATCAGCTTGGCGGTGGGCGATCCCAGCGGCACGGTGCCGGATTTCGTGCAGGAAATGTTGGCAAAAAATGCGGCCGGTTTCGGTCGTTATCCCGCGATCACCGGTACCCAGGATTGGCGTCAAGCGGCGGCGGCATGGTTGAACCGGCGCTTCCGGTTGAACGGGGCCATTGATGCGGAAAAAAATCTTCTGCCGCTGAACGGCACGCGCGAGGGCCTGTTCTCCGTCCTGTTCCCCATCATGCCGGAAAACAAGGCCGGTGCCCGCCCGATCGTGGCGATGCCCAACCCCTTCTATCAGTGCTATGCGGCGGCGGCATTGGGATCGGGCGCCGAGCCGCTCTATCTGCCGTCGCTGAAGGAAAACGGTTTCCTGCCGGATTTCGCCAGCCTTCCATCCGCAACGCTGGAACGGCTGGCCGCGGTCTATATCTGCTCGCCCTCCAATCCCGAAGGCGCGGTGGCGGACAACGGCTATTGGCGGAATTTGTTTCAGTTGGCGGATCAGCATGACTTCGTCGTGCTGGCGGACGAATGCTATGCCGACATCTGGTTCGAGCGGGAACCGGATTGCGCCCTGCCCGCCAGGCTCAGTCAGTCCGGCGGCTTCGCGCGTCTGCTGAGCTTTCATTCCCTTTCCAAGCGCTCGGGCCTGCCGGGCCTGCGCTCCGGCATGGTGGCGGGAGACGCCCGGCTGATCGAAAAATTCCGCGCCTTCCGCAATGTCGCGGGCCCGACCGTGCCGACGCCGCTCTTGGCAGTCAGCGCGGCTTGCTGGCGCGACGAGGATCATGTGATTGCCAACCGGGCCGCCTATCGGGAGAAGATGGATGCGGCTGAGCGCATTCTGGGCGAGCGAATGAAGAGGCCTCGCGGCGGATTCTTCCTGTGGCTTGAGGTCGGCAATGGCGAGGACTTCACAGGCCGCGCCTGGAGCGAACAGGGGGTCCGAGTCTTGCCCGGCGCTTACATGGGCCGGGACGTTTTTGATGGTCGCGCCGGCGGGCGCTCGCTGACATCTCGCGTCGCCGGTCGCTCCGATGTGCCAGAAAAAATCCAGTCAAATCCTGGTTTTTCCTACGTCCGAGTCGCACTTGTTAACGACTTATCAACCATTACGGCCGCACTCGAAAGACTGAGAGAAATTCTCTAGTGGCGGCCCGGGACTGCCTCTCCATGGGGCAAGGACCAGGAGGGGATTGAGCATGGGTTCGAGCAGAATGATCGGTGGTGTCTACCACCCCCGCGCCCGGGGCGGCGCGATGAGCGATGCCCTGGCGGACGCCAAATACGCGATGCACCGGCTGATGCGTGTCGCGGCCCTGCGCGGCGCGGGCCTGCTTTTGGTTCTGGCGGCGGCGGCGGCATTGGTCGCGCTGGTCAGCTATTCCTCCGACGATGCCAGCCTGAACAACGCCAATCTGCGCGATGCCGGCAACTGGCTGGGCGCATTCGGCGCGGTGGCGGCCGATCTGATGCTGCAGGTATTCGGCTGGGCGGCGCTGGCTTTCCTGGCGCCCCTGTTTGTGTGGGGCTCGCGCGCGCTGCGCGGCAAGTCCCTCAAATATGCCATGTGGCGGCTTCTGGCCTGGCCGCTGGGCACCATCATCGTTGCGGCCGGTCTGGGCCTGGTGCCGCCTCTGGCGAGCCTTCCGGCCGGTGCCGGCGGCATGATCGGCATCGCCACACACGGCCTTTCCGCTCATGCCGCGCAAGTATGGCAAATGCCCTCGCTTGCCTGGGCCTTGCCGCTGGGCCTTCTGATCGCCGGCCTGCCACTGGCCTTCCTGGCCACGGGCCTGCGCTTGATGCCGATCGCGCGCGGCGTCATGGCCATTCCATCGGGCGCAAGCTGGCTGGCGGGGCTGGTGAAGAGGCCGAAGATCCACTTCGGCCACGATGAAGAGGGCGATCACGAGTACGCGGACGACGAAGAAGGCGCCTATCATTTGGACGAGGACGGGCCTGGGGCGCCAGAGTCCATCGCCGCCGCCCGTCTGGCCGAGCGCCAGAAAAGCCGTGTGCGGCGGGATCCCCGCATCAGCATTCCCAAGCGCGCCGACAAGCAGCCGGCCCTGAACCTGTCGTCAGGAGAATATCAACTGCCCGCGCTGGGCCTGTTGGCCGAACCCGCGCCGGTCAAGGACACCCACACCTTGTCCGACGAGGCGCTGGAAGAGAATGCCCGCATGCTGGAGGCGGTGCTGGCCGATTTCGGAGTCAAGGGCCGCATCACCGCCGTGCGTCCGGGTCCAGTCGTCACCCTCTATGAATTCGAGCCCGCCGCGGGCGTGAAATCCAGCCGCGTGATCTCGCTGTCCGACGACGTGGCGCGCTCGATGAGCGCCGTGGCGGCCCGCATCGCCACCATTTCGGGCCGCAATGTGATCGGCATCGAACTGCCCAATCAGTTCCGCGAAACCGTCTTTCTGCGCGAGATGTTCGCCAGCACCGATTATGAAAAGGCGCGCGCGCCGCTGACGCTGGCGCTGGGCAAGACCATCGGCGGCGAGCCGGTGATGGCCGATCTCGCCAAGATGCCTCACCTGCTGGTGGCCGGCACCACCGGCTCGGGCAAGTCGGTGGGGTTGAACACCATGATCCTTTCGCTGCTGTACCGCATGTCGCCCGAACAGTGCCGGCTCATCATGATCGATCCCAAGATGCTGGAATTGTCGGTCTATGATGGCATTCCCCATCTTCTCTCGCCGGTGGTGACCGATCCGCGCAAGGCGGTGGTGGCGCTCAAATGGGCGGTGCGCGAGATGGAAGAGCGCTACCGCAAGATGTCCAAGATGGGCGTGCGCGGGGTGGAAGCCTTCAACGAGCGCGTCCGCAAGGCCAAGGAAAGGGGCGAAGCCCTCAAGCGCACGGTGCAGACCGGCTTCGACCGGGAGACCGGCAAGCCGATCTATGAGGACGAAAACCTGGAATTCGAGGCCATGCCCTATATCGTGGTGGTGGTGGACGAAGTCGCCGACCTGATGATGATCTCGGGCAAGGAGATCGAAGGCGCGGTGCAGCGTCTGGCCCAGATGGCGCGCGCCGCCGGCATTCACCTGATCGCCGCCACCCAGCGCCCGTCGGTGGACGTCATCACCGGCACCATCAAGGCCAATTTCCCCACCCGCATCTCCTTCCAGGTGACCTCTAAGATCGACAGCCGCACCATCCTGGGCGAACAGGGCGCCGAACAGCTCTTGGGCCAGGGCGACATGCTGTATATGGCGGCGGGCGGCCGCATCAAACGCATCCATGGTCAGTTCGTGTCCGACCATGAAGTCGAGGACGTGGTGCGATTCCTGAAATCGCAGGGACGGCCGGAATATCTGGACGCCGTCACTGAGGAACCGGACGAGGAGAGCGACGATCCCTATGCGCTCTTGGGTGGGGGCAATCGCGAATCCGGCGATGATCTATACGACAAGGCGCTTGCGGTGGTGGCCCGGGACAAGAAGGCCTCCACCTCCTATATCCAGCGGCGGCTGCAGATCGGCTATAACCGTGCCGCCAGCCTGATCGAACGCATGGAGCAGGACGGGGTGGTTTCGGCTCCAAACCATAAAGGTGTGCGGGAAGTATTGTTGCCAGACCAGGATCGCTAGGCGCCTGCGCACACCTTTCTTTGTTCTATTGCGCGCGGGGGCGTGCGGAAGGTGCTGTTGCCCGATCACGAGCGATAGCGCGTCCCGACTCAAGAAAAAGCCCGGCTTTTGCAAGCCGGGCTTTTTTTCGTTCCTCGTCGAATCTCTCAGTTCGCCGCGAAGCAGTAGAACTGGCCGGCGCCGCCGGTGGCGACCAGATCGGGCTGGCTGCAGGACTTCGACATATGCGCCGCATTCCAAGACGTGTAATTGCGGTTGGCGTTGGGACCCTTGCCGTCATGATGGCCCAGCATGGCGGAGCCCTCACCGTTGCTCGTCCAATTCTTGCAGGTCGAGTCACCGCTGATCGGCAGATAGCGGCCGGCGGTGTCTGAGCCGGTGAGCATGTCATGGGTGTTGGGGGTATCGCCAAAGCCGTTGACGAGTTGGCCCTTCTCGTTCAGCAGCATCTCCTTGCTGAGCTTGGCGTTGTGAAGATCCTCGACATTTCGGGCGATGGTCACGCCCTTGGCATTGACCCAGGGGCCGGTGCCAATGCGATCACGGGCGTCCACCGGTGCCGGCCCGCCCTGCACCGGCGTGGTGCTGAGATAAGCGCGCCAGTTGGTCTTGGTCGAACCGGCCGCCTTGGCCAGCGCGGCGCAATGCGCATCGGCCCCTGCCAGTCCGCCCAAATTGGCGCCATCGCCCTTGCCCACACTGGTGATGAAAAAACTCATATTGCTGGCTGGCTGCGCCATTGCCACGCCGGCCATGCTCACAGAAGCACCGGCAAAGATGACCGAAAGCCATAAGCTGTTCTTCATGGAAAAGCCCTCCCTTGAAATTGCGCGCAGTATCACCCTGCGCAATTATGGCTTAAAAAGGGCACGCACGACGGAAGGACGGGACATGTCTTACATCCAGAAATCCATGGGTAGCGGCGAAACCATTGTCGCCTATGCCCAATTTCCCAAACTCTATTTCTTGGGCGCCTGGCTGGCCCTGTTGATCCCGTTCCTGT
>DATHLY010000195.1:0-4683 GCA_035487655.1 Rhizomicrobium sp.
GGTTCCCAGCGCCACCGCGAACCAGTTGAACTGTAACAGTACGGCCAAACCCAAAAGGCACTGCACGATCAGGAACAGCACCGCTTGCGGCACGCTGATCGCGCCGGAGGGTAGGGGTCGACCGCGTGTGCGCGCGACTTGCGCATCGATTTTGCGGTCGACAATGTCGTTAAAGGTGCAGCCGGCGCCGCGCATCACCAGCGAACCGATGCCGAACAGCACGACATAATAGAGATCGCGCCACTCAAGGAAGCGGCGCTCGTCGGCGGCAGCGCCCAAGATCAGCCCGAAGACACAGGGCCAGAATAGAAGCCAGGTACCGATCGGCCGGTCCAGCCGCGCCAACCGAGCCCAGGGCTGAAGCCATCGTGGCGCATGCTCCACCCAGCTTGCGGGAATGGCGTCGGCCGGTGCGGCCTGCGATCTTGCGTATTGATTGGATGCGGGCATCAGGTTCAAGTGTGGCATGAGCGAGGATGTAACAGAAGCGGGGGGCAAAACCCGGCTTTATGTGAACTGTGATCTGGGCGAAGGCGTGGCAGTGGCTCTCGACGAGGGCCAGGCCCACTATCTTTTGCACGTGTTGCGCGCCAGGGCAGGGAACCGGGTCCTGTTGTTCAATGGCCGGGACGGCGAGTGGCTGACGGAGCTCACGCAGGCCGCCAAGCGCGGCGTCGCGGTGACGTGCCTGAAGCAGACGGAACCGCAAGCCGTGACGCCGGACATCTGGCTGGTCTTTGCGCCGGTGAAGAAGACGCCATCCGATTATCTGGTGCAGAAGGCCACCGAGCTGGGCGCGTCGGTTCTGTGCCCGATCTTCACCCGCCGTACGATCGTCACCCGCATCAATCAGGAACGCATGGCGGCCAATGCCATCGAAGCGGCGGAACAATCCGGGCGACTCGGCGTGCCGGAAATCCGCCAGGGTGTCGCGTTGGACAAACTGCTTGCAGCTTGGGCCAAAGATCGCCGGCTGCTTTTCTGCGACGAGGGTGGTGATGCCAAACCGCTGGTGGACGCTGCGCGTAGTGCGTCCGGTCCTGCTGCCATCCTCACCGGCCCCGAGGGCGGATTTGATCCGGCCGAGCGGGAGATGTTGCGGGCCTTATCATTCGTCACGCCGGTGACATTGGGTCCGCGCGTCCTGCGCGCCGACACGGCGGCGTTGGCGGCGCTGGCGATTTGGCAATCAGTGGCCGGCGACTTTCAGTAGCGCCTTTCGTACACGCCTTCCGTCTCGCGCCAGACATCCCAGAAGGCCGGCGGCACTTTGCCTTCGGCCTTGTACTGCAGGACGGCGAGATGGCTGTGCCAGCCGCCTGATACATTCACGGCGAAGTTGCGATCCGGAATCTTGCGATGGTTGAGGGTGAGGCGGACCTTGTTGTCCGCAGGATTGCCCTCCTGGGTGAGCAGGAATTCCACTTCCGAATCCGCATGGGCATCGGGCCCGAAGCTGAAGACCAGCCGGTGCGGGGGCTCATAGGCCAACAGCACATTGCGGGAATGATGACCGGTTCTGTCCATCTCGATAAACTTTTCCGGCGGCGGCGCCTGGTTGGGCGATAGCGTGCTGTGCTTGAAATACATCTCGAAGCATTCGCCCGGCTTGGTGGGCATGTCGCCGGAGGCGAACCATTCGCCGCGCTTCCTGCCATCCCACAGATACTCCCAGATGCGCTCGATGGGGCCGGGCAGGATGCGCACAAATTGCACCGTGTGTTCGTCGGGGCGGGTCGCGAAATTGTCCATGACGTCATCCTTTGAGCTTGGTCATATCCACGCCATAGAGCGCGGCGTTCTTGGCAAAGAGATCGGAGCGCTTGGGAAATTCACCGCGCGAGGCCGCGGCGATCAGGTCCAGCATGGTGTGCCAACCCATTATGGTCTGTTTTTGCATCGCCTCGGGGATGGGGCGATGGGTCAAGGTGAGCCGCGATCCTTCCAGCAAAAATTCCAGATAGGAGATGGGCCAGCGCGATTCCGTATCGCCCGGTGAAAACACGTTCCAGCTATAGGCGAGGAATTTTTCCGGCCGCCAACCCGTGACCACGCCGCGGATGTGGCCGCCCATCAGGTTGACCTTTCCACCCTCGTGCGGTTCGATCACGCCATCGCCATACCATTCCGGCAAGAGTCGGCTTTCGGTGAGCAAGGCCCAGAGCCTTTCGGGCGCGGCATCGAATGGACGCACAAAGCGCACGGCGCTTTCGGCAATGATTTCGCCTTTCATTTGCTGTCCTTTTTCAAGGCCGCTTCCAGCGCATCCAGGCGCGGGTTCCAGAAAGTCTGGATGCGCGCCACCCAGTCGGAAACTTCCCGCACGCCCTCGGGATCCAGGCTGTAGATGCGCCGCTGCTTGTCGGTGCGCACCGAAACCAGGCGGGCGACCTTCAAGGTTTTGAGGTGCTGGGAAATGGCAGGCGGTGACAGTTCGAACCGGCCCGCGATCTCACCAGATGACAGGGCGCCGGCTGCCAGCATCGCGACAATGCGCTGGCGGGTGGGGTCGGCCAGGGCGGCCAGGGAAGAAGAGGCTTGTGGCATCGGCATGCACTACTATTTTCGTATCTACTTAATTAAGTCAATATGGAAATAGTGGTCTTGCGCAGGCCGCGCCTGGTCCTTAAGTACCGGGCCGAGGGTGCTTTATGTCCATTCCGCAGTCCGCCAGCGGCCCGATCCAAAGCCGCGATGATCTTGTTCGCCAATTGTCCCAGGGGTGCCGCCCTAAGGAGCAATGGCGGATCGGCACCGAGCACGAGAAGTTCGTCTACGACCTCAAGACCCATAAACCTGTGGCCTATGACGCACGGCCCGGCATCCGCCAGTTGCTGGAAGGCATGCAACGGTTTGGCTGGCAGCCGGTGCGCGAAGGCGATCATCTCATCGGCCTTTCCCAGAACGGCGCCTCGATCAGCCTGGAGCCCGGTGGGCAATTCGAACTGTCCGGCGCGCCGCTCCGGACGATCCATGAGACCTGCTCCGAGGTGAATGCGCATCTCGAGCAGACGCGCGCGGTGGCGAACGAAATCGGCGTCGGCGTGTTGGGCATCGGCTTTGCGCCCAACTGGACCTTGACGGAAACGCCAGTGATGCCCAAGGGCCGTTACAAGATCATGCGCCAATACATGCCCAAGGTTGGCGGCTATGGGCTGGACATGATGTTCCGCACCTGCACCGTGCAGGTGAACCTGGATTTCGACTCCGAAGCCGACATGGTGAAGAAATTCCGCGTCGGCCTGGCGCTGCAGCCCATCACCACCGCGCTGTTTGCCAATTCGCCCTTCCGTGAAGGCAAGCCCAGCGGCTTCCTCTCCTATCGCGCGCAAGTCTGGACCGATGTGGACAATGATCGCGCCGGCATGCTGCCCTTTGTGTTCGAGGACGGAATGTCGTTCGAACGCTATGTCGATTACGCGCTGGACGTACCGATGTATTTCCTCTACCGCGACGGCAACTATATCGACATGGCGGGCAAGAGCTTCCGCAAGTTCCTGGCCCGCGAGATCCCGGAAGTGGCGCACATTACGCCCATGCTGAGCGACTGGGCGGACCATCTGACCACCATCTTCCCGGAAGTTCGGCTCAAAAGCTTCCTGGAAATGCGCGGCACCGATGGCGGAATGTGGCGGCGCATCTGCGGCATGCCCGCGCTATGGGTGGGCATTCTCTACGACAGCATTGCCCTGGATGCGGCCTGGGACCTGGTCAAGGATTGGACGGCGGAAGAACGCCAGGCGATGCGCGACGGTGTCGGCAAGCTGGCTTTCAAATTGCCGTTCCGTAAGACGACGGTCCATGAACTGGCGCATCGCATGCTGGAGATTTCCGGCGCCGGACTTCGCCGCCGCGCCGAACTCGACGGCGCCGGCATGAGCGAAGACGGTTTCCTTAATCCCCTGCGCGAATTGGTGTCGCGAGGCTACACCCGGGCCGAGGAGATGCTGAAGAATTATTACGGGCCTTGGGGGAGGGACCTGTCGCCGCTGTTCACAGAGTATAATTTTCTCTGAAGGACGCGGCGGCGCTATATCAGCGCGCCGCCTCCATCCACCGTCACGCGCTGGCCGGTGCCGTAAGTCTGCTTCATCAGATAGAGATAGGCCTGCGCCACTTCCTGGACTTCGCCCACATGCCGGACCGGCAGCGTGGCGGCCATGTTGCTGTAGAGCGCGTCGCGGTCCTTTTCCGCCATGTTCGACCAGAGCGGGCTTTTCACCACGCCAGGGCTGACGATGTTGACGCGGACGGGCGCCAGCTCCACCGCCAGGGCGCGAGTCAATCCCTCCATGGCACTGCAGATGCTGGACGCCACCGACCAGCCGGGATGGGGCCGCTGGCCGGCGAGGCCCGAGGTAAAAACGATCGAGCCGCCGGGCCGGAGTTGCGGCGCGCCATATTTCGCGGCGGTGAAAGCGCCCCAGTAGCGCAGTTCGAAGAACCCGCGCGCCGTGGCGATGTCGGTATAGGCCAGCAACCCCAGTTTCAGATTTTCCCCGGCGGTGAACACCAGATGGTCGAACTTGCCCAGCCGGGTGAACAGCGCCTGGATGGCCGCTTCGTCGCCCAGATCGACGGCATGTCCTTGGGTGCCGGCCGGCAGATGCTGCAGGGCGGCGGCGATACGGTCCTGCCGGCTGGAGGCGATCACCAGCGATGCGCCTTCCTTCGCCGCGGCCT
>DATHLY010000196.1:0-5717 GCA_035487655.1 Rhizomicrobium sp.
TGGCGAGCCGGCGCAGACCGCGCCGCCCAAGCCGGCTGCGGCCACGGCACAGCCGTCAGCGCTGCAATCACCGGCTGCGCCGCTGAAGACCGAAGCGCCGAAAACAGTGGATTTGAAACCGGTCGAGCCGCCAAAGGCCGCCGCCCAACCCATTCAGACCCAACCCACAACAAGGACAGGAGTAATCATGGCATCGGTCATCAGCAAGGCGCTCAAGATCACAGGCGAGCTCGAGAGCACCGAGGACATCCAGATCGACGGTCAGATTGAAGGCGATGTGCGCGGCGTGGGCGTGAAGATTGGCCAGAATGCCAAGGTGAGGGGCACGGTCTATGGCGACGAGGTCGAGCTTGCCGGCACCATCGAAGGCAAAATCGAAGCCAAGAAGGTTTTTCTCGCCGGTACGGCGCGCATGACCGGCGATGTTTGGCATCAGGAGATCAGGGTCGAAGCGGGCGCCTATATCAACGGCAATTTGAAACCGGAACTCGGCAAGTCCGACGTCAAGCCGGTCCCGAAACCGGCGGCCGTAACCACGTCCAGTGTTTCACCTGTGAGCGCGAGCAGCGCGACCGGAACAGCGCATCACTGATTAAGACTGGCATTTTCAGGCTGGCATTGGCGAAGGCACAGTCCGCCTGCCACTGGCAGCCTTGATGATCCGATAAGAAGTCCGCGGGACGATCCTGCGCCTGTTCCTTTGAGGTTTTCTCAAAGGTTCAATAGGCGTTGGCGGTCACGCGCAGGCCCGGTACGGCGCCAGGATTGGCAGGCTTGGCACCGGCTTTGAGGGGACCGGGCGGCAGCACCTTGGGCGGCTGGGCCGGCTTGTCGGCCTCGCCCTTGAGTGGCGGCGCCAGCCGTAGTGTGACCGATGCGCTCGCCAAAGTGGCGGCTTGAGCGGCAGCAGGCGGCGCGACCTTGATGACCGGAGCCGTGGGCTTGACCGTTTCGGCGGTCTTGACCGGCGTCGGCGTCACCTTGGCTAGCGGCGCCCCGGCGATGGTGGTCGCGGGCTTTGCAGCCTCGCCAGTCGGCGCAGGCTTGACTTCGGCGGCCTTCACGGGCGTGACCGGCGGCGGCAGAGGTTGCGTGGTAACGGGCTTGGGAGTGGGCTGACCTGCCGTCACATTCGATTCAGGATGCGTGGCGTCGGCCGCGAGTTGCGGCAGTAGCGGACGGGGCGCATGGGTGGCGGTGACCGGCTTGGCGATCGCAACCGGACCAGCCTGGGGATCCACCGGCACGCGCTGCATCACCACGCGAGTGTCATGACTTTCGGGTGCATGAACCTGCTGCGCGGTCTTGGCAATTTGCGTCTGATCCGAGGCCGTCGGGGATTGCGCGGCCATAGCCGCGGGCGCCGGTTCCGGCGTCTCGGGGGCCAGCGAACGGATCATAGCGATGTTGCGCGTGATCTTGACGTCGTTCGCGCCGCCGGCGCTTTCGGCGCGGGCCGCCAACTTGCGGGCCATCTCGGGGTCTTTGGCCAGCATGCGCGAGAAGGCATAGTTGCTGAGCACGCTGGGCTCGTCCGGCTTGAGCGATAGCGCATGCTCATAGGCGTCCTGGGCGTTCTTCTGGTCGCCAAGCTGGTCATAGGCGACGCCTATCGCCGAATAGATGGTCCAGTCGGTGGGCTGCAATTGCTGGGCGCGGGTGAGAAAATTCACCGCATCGGAGGCCCGGCCCATCGACGCCAGGGTCTTGCCATATTCGCTGATGACGCGCGGATCGTCGGAAGCCACCATCATCAGCTGCGACAGATGCTTGATGGCTTCCGGATATTGGGCGGCCAGCCTGAGCAGTTGGGCCTGGCGAATGCTGTCTTCCAGATTGGTCGCGGGCAGATTGGTCGCGGGCAGATTGGCCTCGGGCAGATTGGCCGCGGAGGCCGCGGGCTGCCCACCCGCCGGCTTGCTTTCGGCTTTCTGGGCAGGCTTGCCATCGGAGCTGAACCAGCCGGCCTGGGCGGGAAGCGCGGCGCAACCGAGCATCAGCGCGATAGCCAGCGGAGCCTTGCGGAATGCGGAAAAAACCATAGGAAGCGGCCTTTGGGGAATGCTGCTTGTGACTGTGCCAGTAGCCCAGTCAACAAACCCTTAAGTATATTCTGCCGAATATAGTAATTCACGGGCGCAGGTCTTTTGGTCCCTGAGTTCGTCGCGCGTGCTCACGGGCGTCAAGCCCGCTCCGCGCGACGCTCCTGCTCAGAAACCAAAATCCCTCGCGCCGTGACGCTTAATTAACTGCCCCAGTCCTGACGCAATAGAGGATTAACTTTTTCGCTCATGTTGTCCCAACGCGTTGTTGCCCTGATTGCCCTGCTTGCCTTCATGCTGCTGGTGATTGGCACGCTGCTCACAGGCGGCAATCTGGGCATCGCCGATTCCGGTCCGACCCGTGTCTCCTTCCAGATCGCCACCGGTTCCACCGAGGGTGTCTATTTTCCCGTGGGACAGGCCATGGCAGGCCTGATCAGCCATCCCTTGGGCGTGGGCCGCTGCGATACCGCCATGGTGTGCGGGCCGGCGGGCGTGATCCTGTCAGCGCGCACCAGCGAAGGCACCACCGATAACCTGCGTTCGGTCAATCAAGGGTTGGTGGATTCCGGCTTCGCCGATGGCGACGCGATCGCGGCAGCAGTCAAGGGCACGGGCGTCTTCAATCGCCGTCCCGCGCGTCACCTGCGCGTCATTGCGGCCCTGTTCCCGGAAGAGGCTCACCTGGTGGTGGCCGTCAATTCCGATATCCAGTCGGTCGCGGACCTGCGCGGCAAGCGGGTCCTGATGGGCCCGGCCGATGGCAGCGGGCTGATGCGGGCGCGTGCCATTCTTGCCGCCTATCGCGTGCGCGCGCGGGAAGTCGTCTCCAGCGAAGCGGCGGACCAGATGCTCAAGGACGACAAGATCGACGCCTATTTCGCGGTCGCGGGCGTGCCGCTGGATTCGATCAAGGATCTCATCGCGCACCATGCCGCGCGGCTGGTGCCGATCGACGGCGAAGGCCGTGACCGGCTCATCCAGATGGTGCCGCAACTCTCTCCCGCCACCATCGCGGCGGGCGCCTATCCCGGCACAGGCGCGGTGGAGACCGTTTCAACCCGCGCCTGGTGGGTGACGCGGGACAGCGAGTCCGATCCGCTGATCTATGGTGTGGCACGGGCGTTGTTCAATCCGGCCAACCACGACGTTCTGGCCGCAAGCCATCCCAGCGCGCGGGAGATCGGGTTGGATAGCGCGGCGGTGAATCCGCCGGCAGCGCTTCATCCCGGCGCGGCGCGTTTCTATCGCGAAAAGGGAAAGCTTCAGCCGGGCACTGCCGGTTAGTCGCGTTCAGACGAGGCCTGATTCCACTTCCCGCTCCGCCGCTCTCAGCCATTCCTGCATGGCCGGCAGCGCCATCACCCGATCCATATAAGCCCGCACGCGCGCGGATGTGTCGACACCATAAGTGAGAAAGCGCGACACCACCGGCGCATACATGCAGTCCGCCACCGATAGACTTCCGAACAGGAATTCGCCCTTATAGGCCCCAAGCACCTCCTCCCAAGCATCCAGAATGCGTGCGATCTGGGTCTTGGTGTCAGCCCGCAACTGCGGCAGTTCCTTTCGGCGGGCGAAATTCATCGAGAGCTGGTCGCGCACGTCCGCAAAACCGGAATGCATTTCGCAGGCATAACTGCGGGCGATGGCGCGGGTGGCGGGATCGCGCGGCCAGAGTTCGGCCTCGGGATGGCGCTCGGCCAGGGTTTCGCAAATCGCTAGACTGTCCCACACCGTCAGGGTGCTGCCGCCTTCCTCGATTTTCAGCACCGGCACCTTGCCGGCGGGAGAATGTTTGAGAATCTGCTCGCGGGTGGTGGGCGCATCGGTCTGGCGCAGGCGGATATCCACGATCTCGTAAGGCGCGCCGGCCGCCTTGAGGGCCACAAAAGGCCTCAAGCTCCAGCTTGACCAGTTGCGGGTGCCGACAACCAGGGTGTAACGAGCCACGGGGCGCTCCTTGCAGTTGATCCCGGCGATTCTTAGAGTTCTCCCTCTCAAAGGATAAGAGCGAAAAATGCATCCGGGCCTTGCAAGCAACGCCAGAGCCGCCATCCCGCTTCACGCCGTTGCGGCCAAAGACGCAAAGGCGTGGTTGGCGAAACAAAAGCGCGCCGGTTTGGTGAGCGCCTCGGGCTTTTCCGGGGCGGCGGGGGCGCTGGCCGCCCTGCCGGATGCCAAGGGCGGCATCGCAGCCTGGGTGCTGGGATTGGGGGACAATAAGGATGCCTTTGCGTTGGCGGCGGCGGCGGAAAAACTGCCGGACGGACTGTATCGCCTGGGCGAGGTGCCAGACATTTGCGGCGGCGCGAATGCGGCACTGGCCTGGTTGATGGGGGGGTACAATTTCGATCGCTACAAGAAAAAGAGTCTCCCCAAAGCCAGGCTGGTGACGCCACAAGGCGTCGATGGAGGAGAAATCTCCCGGATCGCCGAGAACTTGTTCCTGGCCCGCGACCTGGTCAATACGCCGGCCAATGATATGGGGCCGGCGGAATTGGAGTCCGCGGCACGTGCGCTCGCCAAACGCCATGGCGCCAAACTGTCGGTCACCAGTGGCGCCGCGCTGACCGAGAACTATCCTCTGATTGCGGCGGTGGGCGCAGCCTCGCCGCGTGCGCCGCGGCTGATCGAGTTGAATTGGACACCTTCCAACAAGAAGGGTGCACCGTTGGTCACACTGGTGGGCAAGGGCGTGTGTTTTGATTCCGGTGGGCTGGACCTCAAACCGTCATCCGCCATGCTGACCATGAAGAAGGACATGGGTGGCGCGGCCTGCGTGCTGGCGGTGGCAGGCATGGTGATGGGTGCGAAGCTCAATCTCCGTCTCAGGGTACTGATCCCGGCCGTGGAAAATTCCGTGTCCGGCACGGCGATGCGCCCAGGCGATGTCTTCACCAGCCGCAAGGGACTGACGGTGGAAATCGGCAATACCGATGCGGAGGGCCGGTTGATTCTGGCCGACGCTTTGGCCGATGCCGATGAGCAGAAGCCCGATCTTTTGATCGATGTCGCCACCCTGACGGGGGCGGCGCGCGCCGCGACCGGCATGGAACTGCCGCCCTTTTTCAGCGATGACGAACAATTGGCCTCGGACCTTATGCGCCTGGGCGCAGCGATTCAGGACCCTTTGTGGCGGCTGCCTTTGTGGCGCGGCTATGAAGACACCTTGGCCAGCCGCGTGGCCGATCTGAACAACAATCCCGCCTACAATTATGCCGGCGCCATCACCGCCGCCCTGTTTCTCAACCGCTTTGTCGGCAAGGCCAAAAGCTGGGCGCATCTGGACATTCCCGCCTGGATCGATCGGGCCAAGCCAGGGCGGCCAATCGGCGGCGAGGCCAACGGAGCGCGTGCATTGTATGCGTTGTTGAAGGAGCGCTATGGCCGATAACAGGGTTACTCCGGCGCGGCCAGATCTCGCAGCGGCGCATCTCAAAGGCGTGGTGGACGCGCCGCGCTTTGTCGCCGGCGAACAACATTCCATCGCGGTCGGCCGCGCCAGCCTGCGCGCGCGGCCGTCCGACGGTGCGGCACAGGACAGCGAATTGCTGTTCGGCGAAGTCTTCATCGTCTATGACCGCGCCCAAGGCTGGGCCTGGGGCCAGGCGGCGAATGATCTCTATGTCGGCTATGTGAAGGAGGTGGCGCTGGCCGCGCCGTTCCCGACGC
>DATHLY010000197.1:0-4301 GCA_035487655.1 Rhizomicrobium sp.
CTGATAGGCGACCTCGCCCACGCCAATGCCCTGGATGCCGACACCTAGGCGGGCCTGATTCATCATCCCGAACATGCCCGCCATCCCGGCGCTGGCGGAGCGCTTCTCGCCGGGCTTGGGCGGTACCGGTTTGGGGCCCAGCCGCCAGGCAATGGCGTCGTCGAAATTCAGCACGCAGGTGGCCTGGCCCTTGATGCCCATCTTGTGCTCGATGCCGCCGGTATTGACGCCGTTGCGTGGCCCGCCCGTGCCGTCTTCCTTGACCAGGAATTTGGGCACCATGAAGAAATTGACGGTCGAGAGATCGTCTTGGATTTGGCCTTTCTCGTCCGGAATCTTGGCGATCACCATATGGATGATGTTGTCGGTCAAATCCTGGTCGCCGCCGGAGATGAATATCTTGGTGCCGTTCATGCGATAGGTGCCGTCGGGCTGTTCCACCGCCTTGGTCTTCATCAGCCGGAGGTCGGTGCCGCATCCGGGCTCGGTCAGGCACATGGTGCCGGCCCATTCGCCCGAGACCATTTTGGGCGCAATATGCTGCTTCATCCAATCCTGGCCCGTCGCCAGCAACGCGCCATACGCGCCCGCCGTGAGCATGGGATACATGGCGAGCGACTGATTGGCGCTCATTCCCATTTCGTGGACCGCCATGGTGATGATGGGCGGCATGCCGGCCCCGCCCGCGCTTTCCGGCGCCCCCAATCCGCCCCAACCGGCCTCGCTATAGGCCTTGTAGGCCTCCTTGAAGCCCTTGGGCGTTCTGACCGTGCCATTCTCGAAGCGGCAACCCTCTTCGTCGCCGGACTGGTTCAGGGGCTGCAGCACCTCCTCGCAGAACTTGCCGGCATTGGAGAGAATGTCATCCACCAGTTCGGGCGACAGATCGGCGAAACCGGGCAGGTCGCGATGCTTTTCCAGCTCCAGCACTTCGTGAAACAGAAACCGGAAATCGTCGACCGGCGCGCGATAGAGGGGCATGGCTGTGTCCGTGCTGGAAACCCACCACTCTTATCGTGCTGCCCGAAGGCTGACCACTGTCTGGCTATTGTGCAGGCGCAAAACAATTGACCGTTCCCGAGGTTCATTCTGCCGGCCTGGCATCCAAACAGCCCCCAAAAGCAATTACCCCGCCAGCGCGAACTGGCGGGGCAACAATGGGGTCGGGCGGTAGGCTTCGAAGGTGCCCAACGGGGCGGCACTATTCATGGGCCGGCCCAGGCATGCAACAATTGTTTTGACCGGATTGTGACATTTTTCAGGGGCTGGAATTTCGAGCTTTTATCACATGAAGGGCGCCACTCTGGGCGCAACGCCGCTATGGCTCGCGCGCTTCTGTATACATGGTGGCTGATAAGGGGAGTGGTGACCCCGGGAGGACTCGAACCACCGGCCTACGGTTTAGGAAACCGCCGCTCTATCCTGCTGAGCTACGGGGTCACACGATCTTTTTGCAATATTTCCAGTTGTGAGGCCAGAGCTGGCCGAAAGTTGGTTCGGCAGCGATCAAGCTGAGGCTTGATCGCTGATCGCCTCACCCTGCCAGGGTCACCACTCAACGCCACTCACTTGATCCAAAGCCAGCGGCTCCGGTTGAAGTCCCATGCGTTGGACACATAGCCGCCCACCCTGGGCCCGACCGCTTCCGTCTGGGACAAAAAACGGAGCGGCAGCCAGGGCATGTCGGCCAGTACGACCCTCTCGGCCGCCTGAAGCTGCTGGCTGCGGCGCGTGGCATCGGGCTCAGCTTCGGCCGCGGCCATCGCGGCGTCGAATTTGGCGTTGCGATATCCGGCATAATTTCCGGGGCTGCCGGACCTGAGCAGGTCGAGAAAATTCGAAGCGTCGCTGAAATCCGCCAGCCAACTGGTATAGCCCAGCTGGTATTGGCCCTGGCGCATGGCCCTCAGCACCAGGGCGTAATCCGCTGTGGTGATCCGTACATTGATATGGATCTGACGCGCCATGGCCTGAAACACCGCCGCAAGCCGTTTGTGGTCCGGATTGCCGGGAGTGAGATAGGTGAGGGTGAGTTTGTTGAACGGACCGTAGCCCGCCTCCTGCATCAATCTTTTCGCCAGCGCCAGGCGTGCCGGATAGGGCAGGGACTTGAAGTCGAGTTGGGGACCATCGCGATAGTCACCGATGCCGGGCGGCACATAGGAATAGGCTGGCGTCTCGCCTCGCTTCAACACCTTGTCCGCCACTGCCTCGCGGTCATAGACGAGACTGAGCGCCCGGCGCACCCTGATATCGGCGAGGGCGGGGTCGCGCAGGTTCATCGCGATATAGGCCAGCGCCAGCGAGGGCATGACATGCAAGCTCGTTGGCATATTGGCTTTGAGCCAGGAAATCTCCGTGGTCGGCAGCGGCGTCTGCATGTCCAGTTCACCGGCGCGCAGTCTTTTCAGCGCCGCCTGGCTGTCGCTGGTAGGGAGATAATTGACGATATCGATCTTCACCGCATTTGCATCATAGAAGGCCGGGTTCTTTGCGAGCGTGATGTGATCGTTGGGCTGCCAAGCCTTCAGCAGGTAAGGTCCATCGGAGATATATGCGCCGGGCTTGAAGGTGGGGTTGGGCGGCAAGGGCAGGGCGGCCGGCAAGGCTAGCAATTCAGGCAGATAGGGTGCCGGATGCTCCAGACGGATTGTCAGCTGCGACGGGTTTGATGCGGTGACGCCCAGGGCGGCGACGGGCTTTTGGCCGCCGGTGATGGCGCGAGCATTCTCAATCACCCATAGCAGCTCGGCGCCGCGCGCGGCAGTCTTGGGGTCCAACAGCCGCCGCCAGGCGAAGAGGAAATTTTCCGCCGTCACCGGCCTGCCATCCGACCAGCGCGCCTTGCGCAGATGGAACGTCCAGGTGAGCCTGTCCGCCGATATCTCCCACCGCTCGGCGATGCCGGGGATGGGACGCGCGGCCGCATCCAGGGTGGTCAACCCGACCATCATGTCGCCAAGGATATTGGTTTCCATGCTGCTGCCGGCAAAGGCGGGATCCAGCGAGTCGGGCTCCGCGCCGTTGCCGCGGTTGAGCACGGTCTCGGCCCGTGCCGGAAGCGCCGCCAGCAACAGGAAGATGATCGGCCGCAGTCCTCTCATGCCAGCTCGATACTGCGGTCCAGCGAAAGATAGCGGCTGCGGTTGATATTCGCGACATTGGGAATCCAACCCGAGACTTGCGGCGAAACCATGTCGCGCGTCACATCATGGAGCAGCGGTATCACCCCGCAATCGTCGAGCAGTTGTTGCTCGGCCTGCGCCATGATTTGGAGGCGGGCGTCCGCATTGCGGATGGTGTCGGACTGGGCCACGAGCCGGTCATAATTGGGATTGCTGTAGCTGCCGTAATTCAAGTCGGTGGTGGAGCTTTCAAACAGGAAGAGATAATTCTTGGGATCGCGGTAATCGGCCACCCAGCCTGCAGATGCGAGCACGAAATCCTTCTTCCGCAAATAGTCGTAAAGGATTTGCGAGTCCAAGGGCAGGATGTGCATGTCCACGCCTACTTCGCGCCACATATATTGCAGCACGATTGCCCAGCGCCGCCACTCCTTGCTGTTATAGATCGCGAAATCGAATCTGAGCGGCGTCTTGGGACCAAATCCCGCTTCCGCGAGCAATGACCTGGCCTTTCTCAGCCGGGCTTCAAAGGGCAGCGTCTTGAACCGCATTTGCGCCGCATAGGAATAGCCGGGCATGCCCGGAGGCACGAGATTATAGGCAGGGATCTGGCCGATCCGAATGACCTTGTCCGCCAAGGTTTCGCGGTCCAAGGCCATGGCAAGGGCCATGCGCACCCTTGGGTCATTGAAGGGTTTTCGCTTCTGGTTGGCCACGATGAAGTAGTTGGAGATGAATGGGCTTATCTTGACCTGCCTGGGCATCGTCTTGCGCAGCGAGGCCACCAGGTCCGGCGCGGGGCAGCGGTTGGCGATATCGAGTTCTCCGGCGCGGAAGCGCTTCAACGCTGCGGAGGCATCCTGGGTCGGAAAATAATAGACCTCATTGAGCTTGACGTCCCGGGCGGCGAAGAAGCGCGGATTCTTCACGGCACGAATATGATCGTTGGGAATCCAGGCCTTGAGCAGGAAGGGGCCGTTTGAAACAAAATGCTCGGGCTTGAGCCAATCATCGCCGTGCTTTTCCACGACATGCCGAGGCACCGCATAAGCGGTCGGATGCATGAGCAAATGGTTGATGTAGGGTGTTTGGAACATCACCTCTATTTGGAGCGTGCGGCTGTCCAATGCCCTGACCCCAATTTCTTCCGGCGGCACTTTGCCTTCCGCGGCGTGT
>DATHLY010000198.1:0-5614 GCA_035487655.1 Rhizomicrobium sp.
CCCCTTGATCCTCAATTCTCCGCTGCTCACCGAGACCGATGTTCTCAAGCTCATCGCCCATTGCGATGTGGAGCATCAGGAAGCGGTGGCTGCGCGTCCCCATATCGGAGTTCCCGTCACCGACGCGCTGGCCAGGTCCGACAGTGAATCAGTGCTGATGGCTTTGGTGCGCAACGCCACCGCCAAGATATCGGAATCCGGCTATCGCACCTTGGTGGAAAAATCGCGCGCCCTCACCGGACTGCAGGAGCCCCTGGTCAGTCGCGCCGACATGCCGCCGCAACTTGCCGCCAGCATGTGCGACTGGGTGTCGGACACGCTGAAGACCTTCATCACCACCAACTACCGCATGACGCCCAAGGGCTTGCAGGTCGCGCTCGGCGAGGCGACGCGGATGGTCAAAATTCCACCGCCCCCGCCCAAGGAAACGCCCGCCGAAAGCGCGCAGAAGCTGATCGACAAGCTTGCCGCCAGCGGCCAGCTCAAGACCGGTTTCCTGATGCGCGTATTGAGCCAGGGCCAGATGGATCTGTTCGAGCTTGCCTTTGCCCGCCTGCTGGAAATCGACGTGACCAGCTTTCGCACAATTTTCTACAATGGCGGCGCGCGGACCGTGGCGCTGGCCTGCCGCGCCACGGGTATCGACCGCGCGGTTTTCGCCACGGTGTACAATCTGTCGCGCCAGGCGCGCGGCCTTCCCGTGACCCTTGGCCCTTCCGATTTCCAGACCGTGGATACGGTCTTTTCCGGATTCATGCGCCAGACCGCGCTGGATGAGCTGCGCGGCTCAGCAGTCTCCAACTAGCGCCATCCGCCGCTCCCCGCCCACCCAGCACCTGTCTATCCAAGCATCCCTGACGTGTTAGGGTACGTGCATGTCCAAACTGCACTTCACCGCCGTGGAGCAGGCGCAGGATTCCCTCGCCGAATTGCGCGCGCGCTATGGCGATTGCGGGCCCGATCAGGCCGAGATTGTCGTGGCGCTGGGCGGCGACGGCTTTATGCTGCAAACGTTGCATGCCTTCACCGGCCGGGGAAAGCCGATCTATGGCATGAACCGCGGCACCGTCGGCTTCCTGATGAATGAGTATCACCAGGACGACTTACTCGAGCGGCTGGCCGCCGCCGAGCGCGCCGTGATTCATCCCTTGAAGATGACGGCGCACAACCAGACGGGCGCGGTGGACGCGCGGGCGTTCAACGAAGTCTCGCTGCTGCGTGAGACGCGCCAAGCCGCCAAGATCCGCATCCTGGTGGACGGCAAACCCCGCATCTCAGAATTGATCTGCGACGGTGTGCTGGTTTCCACGCCCGCAGGCTCCACCGCCTACAATCTCTCCGCCCACGGCCCGATCCTGCCGATCGATGCCGACTTGCTCGCGCTAACGCCGATCTCGGCGTTTCGCCCAAGGCGCTGGCGTGGCGCACTCCTGCCTCATCGCGCCCGAGTGCGCTTCGAAATCCTGGAAAACACGAAGCGCCAAGTGAGCGCCGTGGCTGACGATTTCGAAGTTCGCGATGTCACGGCGGTGGATGTGGTGGAGGACCGAACCATCGCCATGACCCTGCTCTATGACGCCGGCCACAATCTGGACGAACGTATTCTGTCCGAGCAGTTTTCCGATTGATCCTGCGCTGCCAAGGCGGACCAGTGCCCCAGCATCGCCGGTTGCACAAGGCGCAATAAGCAACCCGCTTCACGAAGCCTTAACAGCCGTTAAGCTATGACAGCCAGTCAGCGCTCCGGGGGGAGCCAGCGGGTAGCGGGGTATGAGCGAATATCGTTTCGATCGGCTGAAAGTGCTGGTGGTGGACGATAATGTTCACATGCGCAAGCTCGTCACTACCATTTTGCAGGCCTTTGGCGTTACCCAGATCGCCGAAGCCGAAAGTGCCGACCGTGCCTGGCAGTCCTTGCGGGATTCCAATCCAGACGTGATCGTGCTGGACTGGGTGATGGAAGGCATGTCGGGCCTGGAGCTCGTCCGCATGATCCGCAGCAACCCTCAGGCTCCCAATCCCTTTGTGCCGGTGATCATGCTGACCGGCCACACATCGCTCGATCATGTGCGTCAGGCGCGCGATGCCGGCGTCAACGAATTCATTGCCAAACCGGTCTCGGTCAAGACCATGATGTCCCGACTGGTGTCGGCGATCGAGCATCCGCGTCCCTATGTGCGCACCGGCAGCTATTTCGGACCCTGCCGCAGGCGCCGCAACATCCACGAATACCAGGGACCCGAACGGCGCAGCGAACAATCCAGGCAGGCAGCGGAGTAGACCATGGCGCGCAAGCAACCGATCGAACTCTTTATGCCGCCCAACATGCTGAAAGCCAAGGTCGGCGGCGGACAGGGCGGCCTCGACATGGCGGCAATGAAACGCGCCGAAGATGCGATGCAGGCGCTGGAAGGCGAATTCGGCGACTGGATCGCCAAGGATGTTGAGGCGCTGACTGCCGCCCGCGCCCGCTACGCCAAGACGTCGGATGTGGCGGCGCGGCACGCCTTGCTGCGCGCCGCCCATGACATCAAGGGCCAGGCGCCCACCTTCAACTATCCTTTGATCGCCCGCGTTGCCTGTTCGCTCTCGCGCATGATCGGCGAGCTGCCGCCCGAGGCCGACATCCCGCTCCACCTGGTGGACGCGCATGTGAATGCCATTATGGTGATCCATAAACATAAGATGCAGGACACCAACGACAAGACCGCCCACGCTTTATGCGCGGAGCTGGACGCGCGGGTCGATGACGTGCTGGCAACAGCCAAGAAGTAAAACTGCTTTTTGTTAGAGCGGCGCAGGCAGCTCCGCGGCAGACACTCTCTTTTTCTTGCGAGCCGTCCGCAAAAACAGCTTGCGCTGTCGCTGCCATTTACAATTTTTGCGCGCGACTTTTATAGCCGGTTGAATCCAAAGCGTTAATTTCATGGCATCTTTCTTGCGTCGCTAACCATGCGGGCTTCTCAAATCAATGGGAGACTTTCCATGATCAAGAGAAGCACCTTCGTTGGCGCAGCCGTCTTTGTGGGAATGACATTTGCAGCAATGCCTGCCCGGGCCACGCCTGTTACAAGTTGGTTTTTCACCGTGAATTCCGGCTTTTCCTCCTACACATCCACAGGAGGAGGACATACAGGAATCACGGCAGGTCCTGACAATGCTGCTTTGGGCCTGCCATCCTCGTTGAGTTGGGGCACCGGTGCTTTAGGTCAGAGCAACTTGGACCTGGGCGGAGTGAATGGCATGTTCGCGGGCGTCCTCGTGACCAATGCTGCGCCCGTCAATACAACCACGGTGACCGCAAATAACAGGCCGATTACGGGCGATACTCTTCAGTTCGCCACCCTGCTCGACGTTCTGCAGGTTATGCCGATTGCACCGCTCGGTGCCGGATTTACCCTGCCCTCGCTTACTTTCGGTATCGCTTACAATGAAACGCCAAATGTTGCACCTTGCGCCGCTCCGTCGGGTGCCAACCCCTGTGCGGACATCTTGGCTATTTCAAATCTCGGCAATGCGGGGTTTGATACGACTGACCCAACCCATGTCTTCATAACTCAGCCTCTCGCCTATAATGGCGAGAACTACCAAGTTGATCTCTTCATTACCGGCCTGGTGGCGCTGGATGCGGCGGAATGCAATTCCGTCAATGCGGCCGACGGCACCAACCTGTCAAGCCCCGGTTGCATCGGGTTCATTTCGCAAGAGGGCAATGACAATCAGTTCCAAGCAGGCTTGCAAATCTTGGATCGAGGCCCTGTCGCGGTGCCCGAGCCCGGTACTCTCGCGCTCTTCGGCGCAGGCTTGATGGGTGGCTTTGCCGCTCGTCGGCGCAAGCTGAGAAGGGCCTAGCTACAGCGCCTTTGCCGCATGGCCCAATGCCAGGGTCCGCGGCTTAGCGGCATTTCCCCGAAGGCACACGGACCGCGCGTCCGGCGAGCCGGCCAGCATAGTCTCCTTATGGTTGGCTATTGCTGCCGGCCGCCGGCGTTCGCATCGCCCCGGCCATGAGATGCCGAGTTAGCGTGGCGCGGGCACCGGCGCCGGCTTGAGATCGACAGTCGCGTCTCCCGCGCGCGGCAGGGCAAAGGCGACAAGGGCCACTTCCCCGTTTGAGGACACCGATCCGCTTTCCGGCGCCACGATATATTGGCGGCCGCTTCTGCCAACAAAGCTCATGGGATTGCCTTCGACCGGCGAGGATAGCCGCACCGACCACAATTCGGCGCCATTTCGGGAGTCAAAGGCGCGCAAGAGAGGCTGATGGGTCTTGGCGCCGTACCAGGCCAAGCTTGTGGCACCGATGAAGACAAGGTTGCCACCGGTGGCGAGCGAACCGCCCATGTTGATCATTCCTGTATTTGCGCCGGCGCTGCCCAAAATCTCCGCACTGCCCAACGGCCGCCGCCAGGCGATGTCGCCGGTCTTGCCGTCCACCGCGATCATCTCGCCCCAAGGCGCCGCGATGCAAGGCAGGCCGTTGGCATCCAGAAGTTTGGTATAGGCCCTGACGATTTTATAGCCGCCGCCGGACAAGGGATCATCCTTGGCGGCGGGCACGATAGTGCCATAGGCCGGCAGGTTGTTGGTATTGACGAAGACAGTGCCGGTGCGCGGATCTGCCGACACTCCACCCCACACGCCGCCCAGGCCACCAACATTGCCCGGCAGGGTCAGGCTGGGGCCGCCCAGCCGGGGCGGTTGGAAGGGCGCGATGTCGATCAAGCCCAACTTGTCCCACAAGGCGGTGCAGAAGGTACGCGCCTCCGGCGTCACATGGGAAAGATCGGCGCGAGTCATTTCCATCTTGGCCAGCGGCAGGGGCTTTTTCGGAAAGGGTTGGGTGGGAGACGTTTTTTCGCCAGGAACGGTGCTTTGCGGCACCGGCCGTTCTTCCACCCCGAATACCGGCTTTCCATTGCGCCGGTCGAGAATGAACATGAGCCCGTCTTTGCTGGCTTCCACCAGCACGGGAATCTTTCGGCCGGCCAAGGTGAGATCGAGCAGGGTAGGCGCAGCGGCGGTGTCATAGTCGGACAGGTCGTGATGCACCAGCTGGAAATGCCAGCGGTACTTGCCCGTCAAGGCATCCAGCGCCACGACCGAATTGGCGTAGAGATTGTCGCCAGGCCGGTCGACGCCCACAAAACTGTCCGCCGGATTGCCGGTGGGAATGAAGACAAGGCCAGTCGCGGTATCCACCGACATGGCGCCCCATGCGCTGGGGCCGGAGCGGTCCTTCCATCCGTCCACGCCCCAGGTGCCCGCGTTGGGCTCGCCGGGACGGGGCACGATGTGAAAACGCCACACCAGCTTTCCCGTGATCACGTCATAAGCGCGCGGATCGCCCGGCGGGCCATGGGCGCCGAATTCCTGCGTCGCCGGCCCGGTGATGAGGAGATTTTTGTAGATTGCGGGCGGCGAGGTCACGGCATAGCGAGGTTCCGGCCTGGCAAAACCTTCGCGGATATCGATATAGCCTTTGGCGCCGCCAAAGCCCGCCGCCGGCTGATGCGTGGCAATGTCCAGTGCATATATGCGATCGGAGACGCCCATGATCAGGCGGGGACCATGCGCGCCGTCGCCCGGCCAATAAGATACCGCCCGCATCCTG
>DATHLY010000199.1:0-2938 GCA_035487655.1 Rhizomicrobium sp.
TCGGCCATGTCGCCCACCATCGTGTTCGACAGACACGGCGACTTCCTGGTGTCGGTTGGTTCGCCCGGAGGCCCTGCCATCATCGATTATGTGTCGCAGATCCTGATCGGCATCCTGGACGCCAAGATGACACCCAAACAGGCCATCTCCATGCCGCATGAGATCAACATGAACGGCCCAACCCTGCTGGAACGCTCGCCCAATTCCGACGCCCTGGCCGCCCAGCTGACTGCCATGGGCCATACCGTCCAGGTTCCCGGGATCGAGGGCAGCGGGCTGCACGGCATCCAGAAGGTCAAGGACGGCTATGTCGGCGCCGCCGACCCGCGGCGGGACGGGATAGCCCTGGGGGATTAGAAGCGAAGAAATCGCGTAACCCGCTATCGCGGCGGCTTTACGCTGTCGCTAGCCGGGATTGAAATAATATTTCAATCAATAGCCCGCCCGGTCGTTGACAGGCTGGGGACGGGCCCCTAAAAACCGCGCTCTTTCGGCCCCAGACGGGCCCTTTTCGGAGCCTTGAGACCATGAAGCGCACCTATCAGCCCAGCAAACTGGTCCGCAAGCGCCGCCATGGCTTCCGTTCGCGCATGGCCACGGTCGGCGGCCGCAAGGTTCTGAACCGCCGCCGCGCTGGCGGCCGCAAGAAGCTCTCGGCCTGATCCCGCAGGCGGGATCCCCCGGAAGCGCGATAAGGTCGCGCGCCATGGAAAAGCCCATCGTGGAACGCCTGAAGAAGCGTGCCGACTTCCTGCGAGCGGCACGGGGAATCCGCCGCGTCGAGGGCGCCATCACCTTGGAAACCTGCCCTGCCCCGGAACTTTCGCCCCGCCATCTGCGCGTGGGCTTCACCGCCAGCAAGAAGATCGGTAATGCGGTCGTGCGCAACCGCGCCAAACGCCGCTTGCGCGCCGCTGCGTCGCAAGTGCTGCCCCTTTTGGGACGTCCCGGCCATGACTATGTTCTGGTCGCCCGCGGCACCACCGTGGCGCGCCCCTTTCCGGCCCTTCTGTCCGATATCACCACGGCCCTGAAGGCGGCGCACAGAAAGCTGGACGCGAAAGCGGGAGACACTCATGCGTAAGCTCATCGTCGCGCTGCTGTCCGCGCCCATCCGCGCCTATCGCACCCTGATCTCGCCCCTGATGCCCAATAGCTGCCGCTTCACGCCCAGCTGCTCGACCTATGCACTGGAAGCCTTGCATCAACATGGCCCCATCAAGGGCCTTTGGCTGACGGCAAAGCGGCTGTCGCGTTGCCACCCCATCAGCTGGCTCGGCGGTTCGTCGGGCTTTGATCCTGTTCCTCTTTCCAAGCGCCAAATTCAACGGTCTCCATGAACAACAACAAGAATGTCCTTCTGGCCATCGCACTCGCGGCTGCGGTGCTGTTTGTGTGGCAGTATTTTGTCGCCACCCCGGCGATGAAGACCGAACAGGCGCGCCAGGCCGCTTTGAGTCACCAGGAAAAGGCCAAGCCCGGGTCCCAATCGACATCGGCGGGCGCACCCTCCATTCCCGGGATTGCCGGGTCCATACCCCATATGAGCCGGGAGGCGGCGCTGAAGGCTGGCGGCGCACGCGTGGCGATTGACTCGCCGATGGTCGACGGCTCCATCCTGCTCAAGGGCGCGAAGATCGACGATCTTCGCCTGAAGAAATATCACGCGACGGTGGACCCCAAGAGCGCCGAGATCGTGGTCTTGGCGCCCAAGGGTACCGACTATCCCTATTACGCCACTTTCGGTTGGATCGGCGGCACTTCAAATAATGAGGGCGTGCCGGATGACAATAGCGAGTGGCGCCAAGCCAATGGCGGGACACTCTCGCCCGGCCATCCGGTGGCCCTGACCTGGGACAATGGCAATGGCCTGGTCTTCACCCGCGTCATCGCCATCGACGACAAATACATGTTCACCGTCACCGACAGTGTCGTCAATCGCGGCGGTACGCCGGTCAATCTGTTCCCTTATGGCACGGTGGAGCGTCAGTCGGTCCCCAAGACCGTCACCAGCTGGATTTTGCACGAAGGCTTTGTCGGCGTAGCCAACGGCAGCGAGCAGGACGCCAAATATTCCGACTTCAAGGATTCCGGTACCCCGCCCAAGACTTTCGATTCCACCGGCGGCTGGGTCGGCATCACCGACAAGTATTGGATGGCGGCGATCGTTCCGCCGCAAGGCGAAAGCTACAACGGCGCTTATCTCGGGACCAAAACGCCCGCCGGCGTCGATGCCTATCAGGCCAATTACCGGCTGGGCGCGCGCAAGCTTCAGCCGGGCGGCACCGCCAGCGTCACCCATCGGCTGTTTGCCGGCGCCAAGGTGGTGGATATTTTGCGCGGTTATCAGGACAGCCAGAGCATCGCCCATTTCGACCTGGCGGTGGATTGGGGCTGGTTCTGGTTCCTCACTCGTCCCTTCTTCTGGCTGCTGGATACTCTCAACAAGCTGTTGGGCAATTTCGGCCTGGCCATCCTGGGTCTGACCGTGATCGTCAAGGCGGTCTTTTTTCCGCTCGCCAATGCCAGCTATCGCGCCATGAGCAAGATGAAAAAGCTTCAGCCCCAGCTGGAAGCGTTGAAGAAGCAGCACAGCGACGATCCGCAGAAAATGCAGATGGCCATGATGGAGCTGTACAAGCGCGAGAAAGCCAATCCGGTATCGGGCTGCCTGCCGATCCTTCTGACCATTCCGGTCTTCTTCTCGCTCTACAAGGTGCTGTATGTCACCATCGAGATGCGGCACGCGCCCTTCTATGGCTGGATTCACGACCTGTCGGCGCCCGATCCCACATCCCTGCTCAATCTGTTCGGCCTGATTCCCTACGATCCCCATGCCGTACTGCCGGCATTCATGAGCTACCTGTCCATCGGTATCTGGCCGATTCTCTATGGCATCACCCAATGGGTACAGACCAAGCTGAACCCGCCGCCGCCC
>DATHLY010000200.1:0-4144 GCA_035487655.1 Rhizomicrobium sp.
CGTTCCATGGAAAAGTACATGCTGACGGCGAGCTCGTGTTGAATCTGGTCCGTGGCGTAATTGGTCTTGTCCCGCCAGTGAAACCATTCCACCGTCTGTTCGGCGGCGAGCGCGATGCCGACGCCCAGCGTGATGGTGCCCAGCTCCAGGAGGAATTCGCGCCAGGAATGGACAGGCTTGGGCTTGTGGATTTCCATCGTTGGTTCCTCGGGCGGCGGGATCTCAGCGGCGTCGCTCATGGATGGCGCGCCAGTTCGGATTTTTCGGACGGGGTGAGGTCAAGGGATGTGGCGCGCGCGAACTGGGCCTTCGCCTCATCCTTCTTGCCCGCATAGACCAGTGCCTGACCCCATTTGAGGTGCAGACGGCCCCAGTTGGGGGCGTACTTCTCGGCTTCCAAGAACTTCGCCAGCGCCAGATGCGATTGTTTCTTGGCCATCAGCGCCTCGCCCCACATTTCGAGGGGATCGGCGAACTTTGGGCCTTTCTGGTTGGCGATGGCGAACTTGGCAATGGCGGTGTCGTAGTCGCCACGCGCCATGAGTGCCTCGCCCCATTCCGCGTAGGCAAAGGGTATTGACGGCGCAGCTCGCACCGCGCTCGTGAACCAGAACACGCCACCGCCGTAATTCTTCTCAGCGACATCGATCCGGCCGCGTATCCGCAAACACAGATAGCAATCTATCGGTGTGGCATCGATAGCCTTGTGCGCGGCGCCAAAGTCGCCAGTCTGCGCCAGCGCAATTGCGATTCTCGGCTCAGCTCGCGTGCGATAAACGCGGCCAGGTGGATCGATCGCCGCCAGAGCGGTCTGATAGGCGCGCGCCTCGGAAATCGCGACCTGCCAGTCGCCCGCCATCGCTGCAATGTCATAGCGTGCCAGGTGCAACGCGTCCCCAGTGAGCGTTCCAGTCGCCAGCGCTGCATCGGTCAGGGTGCGGCCCCGGATGGGATCATGCGCCAAGGCGGTGCAATCGGCTCGATAAACAAGTTGAACAGCTCGCGAATGAGAATCGCCACAAGATTGCAGGTCGGTAAAGTCGCCGGTATCCAGTGCAAAAAAAGATGCCGCTATCTTCCGCATGGTTTCAAACCCCGTACCGCGCTCGTAAATCGGCTGGTCGGCGTCATTCAGTTTTAAAATTACCTGCGCCTGCCGCAGTACTTCGTCCTCATGGCCCAACAGCTCGGCGTCAAACATCATCTCCAAATGGGGCGTCGCCATTCTGGGGGCCATGGCTTCGGCAAGGGCGGCGCGCGAAAGAGACAGCGGCACATTGCCGACTTTAAGGGTCGTTTGCGCCCACAGCGCATACCAGTCGGCGCGATTGTCCGCCGCCGACTGTGCATAGCGCGCAGTCACGGCATCCGCTTCCTTCGCTCGGCCGGCAACCTGCAGATAGACTACGTAATTTTCGGCATTGTCGGAATCGACGCTGGCATAGGCGTGTTCCGCCGCTTGCTGTTCCAGCCGGTCTAGCCCTTTTAACGGTCCGCTGAACGCCGCTGCATCGTCGCCATTCAACGCCAGGGTGACGTTTCCGTCACCGGTAAGGCGCAAATTGCCGCGCAGGTGGCGCTCATGCCCCAGCCACGCGCGCAAATAACGCCAAGCCTGGGCCACCGAAATGCCGGTTTCAGGTATCTCGACCCTGATGTCCTCGCCACTGTCCTTCTTCACCTCTTCGGAACGGCCGACCGAATTGGCATCGGCGATGTTGCGGATCGCAATGATCTTATCGGTCAGATCGTCGGCCACGATGTCGCCCGTCAACCCGGTGGCGGCCAGTTCCGGCGGCACCGTGAAAGCTTCCACCACCAGGCCGCCCGCTTGGGAGGCATTCCACATCGCCGCGCCCAGTCCAATGACGATGGCCGCCCCGACGATGACGGTCATCACCTGCAGCGCCGCTTTGATGCGATCGCTGAAACGACCCAGACGCAGCCGCGACAGCAGTAGATGGCGCTGTTCGTGCAGATGATCGCGCTGATCGTCGATCAATGCCCCTTGTTTGCGCAGGAAAGCATTGGCCTCCTCGCGGCCCGCCCCGGCCAACGCCAATGCCAAAGCAGCGGGATCGACGCCCGTGCCCACGCCTTCCGGGCCCGATTCCGGCCCTTCGGTTTCCTCTGACACCCGGCCCCCACAGCCTTAATTGAGGCCATTGAGACAGACAGCAAGCGGGCTGGCAACGGGGGTCCGTTTTCGTGCCAAATGCCCTTTATTTTGGCGCGCGCCAGGTGGCTGCACAGTCCCGGTTGAGAGCCCCGATTTCACCTGACAGGCACTCAACGCAATGTCCGCTTTGGGTCAGAAGCGGTCGTTCATCGTCGGTCCGCCCAATGTCCGCTTTGCGCGGACAGAGTCGATTTTGGCGCTCAAGTCGTCAGGCGTTCACGTGCTGGGCGATGAAGTTCTTCGCCATCTCATGGGCCCGGTCGGTCTGCGGGCCGGGCTGAGCCACCCATTCATGCTCGCACCCTTCGAAAATCGTGTAATCACAGGAACCGCCCGCCGCCCGATAGCTTTGAACGAATTTGGTCTGAAACGCGGGGAGCATATTGGTGTCCAGCGCGCCCTGCATGATGAGAAAGGGCTTTAGCGTCACATTTTCCTTGCGGTCCAGAATCTCCTGCGGGTTGGATTCGTGAATGGACTCCCAGGGGACGAAGAATATCTTATTGTTCCTGATCATGCTGTCGACCTTGCGCGCCTGCGCGTTTTCAAAGCGCGCGAAGGTGTTGCTGATCGGCGAGCGCATCAGGACATAGTCCATCGACGCCGTAAGCCCGGGCGCCTCGGCGAAAGGAATTGCGTTATAGCGCGCATCGTTGGGGCGCAGCGCCAGCAGCTCCGCGACATGGCCGCCGCTCGAACTGCCGAACAGGCCGATCCGGGCGGCGTCGCCACTCCAGGTCTTCGCCCTGGCCTTGAGCCAGCGCAGGGCGTAGCTCGCATCCTGCACGCAGGCGGGATAAGGCGCTTCCGGCGCCAGCGTCAGGTCCACCGCCACAACCAAAGCGCCGGCAGCGGCAAGGGCACGGTCGAACGGCTCCTCGGCGTGGCGGTCCTTGGCGTTCCAGGCGCCGCCATGCAGGTCGAGCACAACCGGAAACGGGCCTGGGCCCAAGGGTTGGTAGATTCTTGCCAACAGCGAGCGGCCCTTGGCGGTGCGGCGGTATTCCAACTCGCTGACCGTCAGTTCAAACTTGGCGGCGGGGTCATAGCGTGTTCGGGTGGCGGCGAACGCGGAATGCGCAAAAACCGTCGCCAGGCCTGCGGCAGCACCGACCTGGAGAAAATCGCGACGCTTGACGGAATCGTGGAGCATGCGTCCTCCCATCATATTGTTTTTCTATCTGGACGTCATGGGTCCTCTATCCCTTATCACCTCAACGACGTCCAATTGGTCGGCGCGTACGGCCAATTCTTCCGAACAATTGCCAAATTTGGTCATGTCTTTCTCCATGTCGGTTATGTCCGCTTTGCGCCAGAAGCAGACCTATCGCCCAATCAATCCTTGTGCGATGAATGTTGAGACGCCCGCCTTTTTGGGCGCACGCTGGGGGCTCTATGGTGGCGGAAAGTGGAGGCGGCGCAGTTCGTCCCGCACTGAGTAGCCGGCACATTGCAGCAGCAACCATCGGCAATGCGCTGGAGTTCTACGATTTCCTGACATACGCCTTTTTCTCGATCCAGATCGGTCACGCGTTCTTTCCGGCCCAAAGCGCCTATGGCAGCTTGATGCTGTCGCTGGCGACATTTGGCGCGGGCTTCGTCACCCGGCCCATCGGCGCCCTGGTCATCGGAGCCTATTCGGACCGGGCCGGGCGCAAGCCGGCGATGATGCTGTGCTTCATTTTGATCGGCTGCTCGATCCTTGGCATGGCGCTCATCCCCACGTACGCGGCCATCGGCATTGCCGCGCCGATATTGGCCGTGCTTGCGCGCATGCTGCAGGGCTTCTCGCTTGGCGGGGAAATCGGCTCCAACACCGCCTTTCTGCTCGAAGCCGCACCCTTGAACAGGCGTGGCTTGATCGTTTCCTGGCAGGACGCCAGCCAATTGATCGCGCTGGTGACGGGAGGGGCCGTTGGCACCCTGCTGACCCTCATTCTTCCGCCCGCCGAGCTTGATGCTTAT
>DATHLY010000201.1:0-2957 GCA_035487655.1 Rhizomicrobium sp.
GGCGCCTATCCGGCGGCGCTGGTGCCAGGCTCACGGGTAGCCGATGTCTATGGCACCACCGAGATCAGCGAGCGCCATCGACACCGCTATGAGGTGAACACCAACTACGCCAAGGACCTGGCCAGGCATGGCATGGAAGTGTCGGGCTGGTCGCCGGATGGACGGCTGCCGGAGATCATGGAGATTCCCGACCATCCCTGGTTTATCGGTGTGCAGTTCCATCCCGAGTTGAAATCACGGCCACTGCAGCCGCATCCGCTGTTCACCAGCTTCATCGCGGCTGCGGTGCAGAAGAGCCGGTTGGTGTAGTGCTGCTTGCCTTCATTCTTGCGGGAGGAGTTGGATTGCCCAGTGCAAAGCTTTAAAACATCAGCATGAACACCCAGCCGGTCGCCAAGCCTCACGCCGTCGTCAAGCTCGGCCCGGACTCCCATCCGGTCGAAATCGGCAACGCCAAAAAACTGTCCATCATTGCAGGGCCCTGCCAGCTGGAAAGCCGCGCCCATGCGTTCGACATGGCGGGCGCGCTGAAGGAAGCTTGCGCGAAGCGGGGCGTGGGACTGGTCTACAAGACCAGTTTCGACAAGGCCAACCGCACCTCCGCCACATCGGCGCGCGGCCTGGGGTTGGAGGTGGCGCTGCCCATATTCGCCGACCTGCGCAAGCAGCTGGGCGTGCCGGTCTTGACCGACGTGCATGAGCGCGACCAGTGCGCGGCGGTGGCCCAGGCCGTGGACGTGCTGCAGATTCCCGCCTTCCTCTCGCGCCAGACCGACCTGCTGGTGGCAGCCGCACATACCGGCAAGGCCGTCAATGTGAAGAAGGGTCAGTTCCTCTCACCCTGGGACATGAAGAATGTGATCGCCAAGATTACCGGCGCGGGCAATGCCAATGTGCTGGTGACCGAGCGCGGCGTCTCCTTCGGCTACAACACGCTGGTGTCGGACATGCGGGCGCTGCCGATCATGGCGGGCTTCGGGGCGCCGGTGGTCTTTGACGCCACCCATTCGGTGCAACAGCCTGGCGGGCAGGGTGACCGATCCGGCGGCGACCGCACCATGGTGCCCTATCTGGCGCGCGCGGCGGTGGCGGCGGGAGTGGCCTGTGTCTTCATGGAAGTGCATCAGGATCCGGACCACGCGCCCAGCGATGGCCCCAACATGGTCAAGCTGAGGGACTTCCCGGCGCTGCTGGAACAACTCGTCGAGATCGACGCCATCGTCAAGCGGTGAGGTCTTCGACCCTCCCTCAAGGGGAGGGTGAGTATCAGGCAGCAGTCGCCATCCACGCGTTGATAATTCCAATCCCCGCCAGAATGATCAACACGAACACCGACAGGATGCAGATGCCAAAGCCGAGATGGCGGCGTTTGGCATCGGCCATATAACCAACGGCATAAGCGATGCGTCCCAGGCACCAGATCAGTCCGATGATGGGCGGCACCCAGCCCTGGAAATAGAGCGCGGCCAGCCACAGCGCTGGCAGAAAGGCGATGAATCCTTCCACGGTGTTGCCCTGGACGCGCAGCGCCCGCTCCACCCGAGGGTCCCCGCTCATGGCCGGCGGCAGGACGCCGGTGACGGTGCGGACACGCGCCACCAGGATGGCAGTGCCGATGGCAATCAGAATGGCCAGCAGGGTGACCAACGCGGTCAAAAGCGTGGCGGGCGCGGAAAGCGTCATGATTTTTCCCCAATTTGGCTGGCGCCCGACCCCGGCTTGATGCGAGCAGCCTGCGCCTCTAGAACCCGAGCAAGCATATGGAGTTCTTCCCATGACCGCCATCCTCGACATCACCGGCCGCGAAATCCTGGACTCCCGCGGCAACCCCACCGTGGAAGTGGATGTGCGGCTGGAGGATGGCTCCTTTGGCCGCGCCGCCGTGCCCTCCGGAGCCTCCACCGGCGCACATGAGGCGGTGGAGTTGCGCGATGGGGGCAAGCGCTATGGCGGCAAGGGGGTGGAGAAGGCTGTTGCGGCGGTGAATGGCGAGATTTTCGACGCCCTGGCCGGATTGGACGCCGAAGAGCAGATCAAGATCGACCGCGCCATGATCGCGCTGGACGGCACGCCCAACAAGGCGCGGCTGGGCGCCAACGCCATCCTGGGCGTGAGCCTTGCCGTGGCCAAGGCGGCAGCCGAGGCCGCCAACCTGCCGCTCTATCGCTATGTCGGCGGGCCCAAGGCCAATGTGCTGCCGGTGCCAATGATGAACATCGTCAATGGCGGCGTGCATGCCGACAATCCGATCGACTTCCAGGAATTTATGATCATGCCGGTGGGCGCAGCCAGCTTCCGCGAGGCGCTGCGCATGGGGGCGGAGATTTTCCACACCCTGAAAAAGGCGCTTCACGATGCCAACCACAACACCAATGTCGGTGACGAGGGAGGATTCGCCCCCAACCTGAAATCGCCGGACGAAGCGCTGAGCTATATTTCCAAGGCGGTGGAGAAGGCGGGCTACAAATTGGGCGAGGAGATTTTTTTCGCCCTCGATCCGGCCTCCACCGAATTCTTCAAGGACGGCAAGTATGTGCTGGAAGGCGAGGGCAAGACGCTTTCGCCCGATGAAATGGTCAAGGTGTATGCCGATCTCTGCAAACGCTATCCGATCGTGTCGATCGAGGACGGCATGGCGGAAGACGATTGGGCCGGCTGGAAGGCTTTGACCGAAGCGGTCGGCAAGAGTGTGAACCTGGTGGGCGATGATCTCTTCGTCACCAATGTGAAGCGTCTGAAGCAGGGCATCGACAAGCACACCGCCAACGCCATCCTGATCAAGGTCAACCAGATCGGCTCTTTGACTGAGACGCTGGAGACGGTGGAGATGGCGCACCGGGCCGCTTACAAGGCGGTGATGAGCCATCGCTCCGGCGAGACGGAGGATTCCACCATCGCCGACTTGGCTGTGGCGACCAATTGCGGGCAGATCAAGACCGGCTCGCTGGCGCGTTCCG
>DATHLY010000202.1:0-4296 GCA_035487655.1 Rhizomicrobium sp.
TTCATCTCGCCCAGCCCTTTGTAGCGCTGCAGCGCCAGGCCCTTGCGGCCCCATTCAAAGATGGCATTCAAAAGCTCGGACGGTGAACGGATTTCCCGTGTCTCGTCCTTGCGCTTCAAGGTGCCGGCGCGCAAATAGGCGGTCTGGAGCTCCGCCGCCATCTTGTCCAGCTTGCGGGCATCGGCGGAGGCGATCAGGGCGCCATCGATCGCCACGGCCTCGCGCACCCCGCGCACTTCGCGCCAGAACTTCAAGCCCCCATCGCTGGTGGGCTCGCCATGCCAGCCGCGCTCATATTCCTCCGACAATGTGTCCAGGCGCAGGGCGATATATTTGGCAGCTTCCGCCGCCTTGGCCGCATCCGAAAGAATGTCCGGGTTCATGGCGCCGGAGATCGCCGCCTGTTCCAGCACAAAGCGGGGATAGTGGCGGGGGAAATTGCCCAGCGCCGCCACGGCGGTGCGGGCATGGGCGATGAGCTCGTCCAAGTGCGCCCCCGATATGGTCTCGCCGGAATGCAAGGTCAGCACGGCGCCGGAAGCTCCCTCGGCGATCAGATAGTCCTGCAGCTCGGGCTCATCCTTGAGGTAGCGTTCCGACTTGGCCCGCGTGGCCTTGTAGAGAGGTGGTTGGGCGATGAAGATATGGCCGCGCTCGATCAGTTCCGGCATCTGGCGATAGAAGAACGTCAAGAGCAGCGTGCGGATATGGGCGCCGTCCACATCGGCATCGGTCATGATGATGATCTTGTGGTAGCGCAATTTGTCGGCGTTGAATTCTTCCCGTCCGATACCGGTGCCCAGTGCGGTGATCAGGTTCACGATCGCCTCGCTGGAGAGCATCTTGTCGAAGCGGGCGCGTTCGATGTTCAGGATCTTGCCGCGCAAGGGCAGCACCGCCTGGTTGGCGCGGTTGCGTCCCTGTTTGGCGCTGCCGCCGGCGCTGTCGCCCTCGACGATGAAGATCTCGCACTTGGCGGGATCGCGCTCCTGACAGTCGGCCAGCTTGCCGGGCAGGGAGGCGCCGTCCAGCGCGCCCTTGCGGCGGGTGAGCTCGCGCGCCTTGCGGGCAGCTTCGCGGGCGGCCGCGGCTTCCACCACCTTGCCCACAACGGTCTTGGCTTCCGCCGGATGCTGTTCGAGCCAGGCACCCAGCTGGTCGATGATGGCGCCTTCCACGATCGGGCGCACTTCCGACGACACCAGCTTGTCCTTGGTCTGGGAGGAGAATTTGGGATCGGGGACCTTGACGGACAGGACGCAGGTCAAGCCTTCGCGGCAGTCGTCGCCGGTCAGCGCCACCTTGTCCTTCTTGGCCTGCGGCATTTCCTCGGCATATTTGGTCACCACCCGCGTCAGTCCGGCACGAAAGCCCGCGACATGGGTGCCGCCGTCGCGCTGGGGGATGTTGTTGGTGAAGGCCAAAGTCGATTCGTGATAGCTGTCGTTCCAGGTCATCGCGATCTCGACCGTGATGCCCTCCTTTTCCGACACGATCATCACCGGCTGCGGGATCAAGGGTTGCTTGGCACGGTCAAGATATTCCACGAAGGCTTTCAGTCCGCCCTCATAGTGCAGGATGGTTTCCTTGGGCTCCACGCCGCGTTTGTCGCTCAAAGCGATGGAGACGCCGGAATTCAGGAACGCCAGTTCGCGCAACCGATGTTCCAAGGTCGCATAATCGAACTCGGTCTTGGTGAAGGTGAGGGGCGAGGGCAGGAAGGTGACCTCGGTGCCCTTTTTGCCTTCCGCAGGGCCGACTTCCTTCAGCGGCTCCACCGGATCGCCATGGTGGAACCGCATGTAATGTTCCTTGCCGCCACGCCAGATGCGCAGATCCAGGAATTCGGAGAGCGCATTGACCACCGACACACCCACGCCGTGCAACCCGCCTGAGACCTTGTAGGCGTTCTCGTCGAATTTTCCGCCGGCATGCAGTTGGGTCATGATGACCTCGGCCGCCGACACGCCTTCATCCTTGTGAATTTCGGTGGGAATGCCGCGGCCATTGTCGCGCACCGTGCAGGAGCCGTCGGGATTCAGAATCACGTCGATGCGGTTGGCGTGACCGGCCAAAGTCTCGTCCACGGCATTGTCGACGACTTCGTAGACCATGTGATGCAGGCCCGAGCCGTCATCGGTGTCGCCGATATACATGCCGGGGCGCTTGCGCACCGCATCCAAGCCCTTCAGCACCTTGATGCTGTCGGCGGTATAGGCATTCATATTGGGTTCTGACATTTAACTCACCACTACGCCGACACCGGCGCCCATCATGATTGCTCCAGCTCCCTTGTTCATGCGCCGGCGGGCAACGGGACCCGCCAGGAATTGTCGCGCACGATCGGCTAGAGCGGCATACAGAAATTCAATGCCCGGGATCAGCACCAGGGTGCAGATGCAGAGCTGCAGATAGCCGCCGGGCGTGAGGCGGTTGAGATCGATCGCGGTGGGCAGGATCGCCACGAACATCACGATCGCCTTGGGGTTGCCCAGCGTCAGGGCCAGCTGCGACCAGAACCCTCCGCCCGGCGAGGTCTGCCCATCAGGCGCGACGGCGGGGGCGGTCCAACTTTTGTATCCCAACCAGATCAGATAGGCGGCGCCGGCCAGTTTTACAATCAGGAACAGCCCGCCCATCTGGCGTGCCACAACCGCCAGGCCGAAGGCCGACAGACTCATCAGGATCAGGTCGCCCAGCGTGTTGCCCAGCACGGCGGGAACAGTGGAACGAAATCCACCGCCAAGGGCGCGCGCGATAATGGCGAAAATGCCCGGACCCGGCATGGCAATGGCGGCGGCATAGATGCCGCAATAGAGCAGCAGGCTGTGCAGCGGGATCATGCGGCACCTTGCGAATGGAACACGCCGTCGCGCACTTCGAAGATTTCCGCCTGCGCTTCGCGAAACAGGGACAAGTCGGTGCCCGTCATCCAGGCTTGGGCTGAAAGGGCATGGATTTCCTCGAACAGGGCGGCGCGGCGCACCGCGTCCAGATGGGCGGCGATCTCATCCAGCAGCAGGATGGGGGCCAGATCCTGGCGCGCCCGGGCCAATTCGCGCGCGTCCGCCAGGATGATGGCGATCAAAAGCGCCTTCTGCTCGCCCGTGGAACAATCGCGCGCCTCGGCGCGCTTTGCGGTATGGCGCACCAAGAGGTCTGTCGTGTGCGGACCCACCAGGGCGCGGCCGGCTTCTGCATCGCGGATACGGCTCATGGCCAATGCGCCGCGAAGATCGTCGGCGCTGGCAAGATGCAACTCGTCGGCCAGCGCCAGCGAGGCAGCCGGGAACACACCGGCCTGTTCCCGTTCCGCCAGCGCGCCGGACAATTTCTCCACGGTGGCGGCGCGGGCTTGCGCGATCTGGATTCCGGCTTCCGCCATTTCATGTTCCAACCCGTCCAGCCAGACGGGGTCGCGCGGACCGAATTTGAGCAGCCGGGCACGCTCGCGCATGGCAATCTCGTAGCGCGTGGCGGCGCGGGCATGAGCGGTGTCAAATCCCAGCACCAGCCGGTCCAGGAAGCGTCGGCGGCCGCCCGCGCTTTCGATGAAGAGGCGGTCCATGGCCGGCGTCAGCCAGATCAGCTGCACAATGTCGCCCAGATCGGCGGAACTCTGTGCCGGCGCGCCGTTGAGGCGCACATGTCTTTTGTCTTGGCGGCTTCCGCCGCCGGGCCGGGGCTGGGGCGCCTGGGTGAGGCCGGTGCCGATCTCATAATCGGCGCCGCCGCGCACCACCGTGGCGGCAACGGCCCACAAGGTTTCCTCCGACGCCACAGGACCTTTGCGCGTGTGTTCGGCCAGTTTGGCGCCGCGAAGCCCGCGTCCCGGCGACAGGAGCGAAATGGCGTCCAGCACATTGGTCTTTCCGGCCCCATTGGGACCCGCCAGCACCACGGAGGTGCCGCTGACGCGGATCTCGCCGGCCGCATAGGAACGGAAGTTGGTCAGGCTCAGGCGCGTCACCGCAAGACGCTTCTTTTCCCCCTCCCCAGGCGGGAGGGGGCGAGGCATCGGATGCAACGCAGACGATGCCTCGGGGGAGGGGGATTGCGCCGTACCCCTCCCTCGCTCGAACGCTTCGCGTTCTCGCGCTCCCTCCCGCAAGGGGAGGGAGGAAGAATTGTGCATGTTGAACTCGGTCAAATCAAACCCTAAGTGGCATGAGGACGTAAAGCGTGCGCGCATCCTCCGCGTCTTCGATGATGGCCGGCGAACCCGCATCCGAAAGCAGGAAGCGCACTTCCTTGCCTTCGATCTGGCTGGTGATGTCCAACAGATAGCGGGCATTG
>DATHLY010000203.1:0-4782 GCA_035487655.1 Rhizomicrobium sp.
TGGCGAGTTTTGCCATCTGCGAGGCTGGCGCCAAAAACGCGGCGCTGCATGCCGCCGCCATTCTGGGACTGTCGGACGCGGGCGTGAAAAAACGTCTGGACGCCTGGCGCGCCAAGCAGACCCACTCGGTCGCCAAGAAGCCAAAATGAACCTGCAAATATGATGACTTTGGATAAGCCGCTTTCTCCCGGCGGCATGGTTGGAATCGTTGGGGGCGGCCAGCTGGGCCGCATGTTGGCTTTGGCGGCGGCCAGGCTTGGGTTGAAGACCTGTATCTACAATGACGCGGCGGATGCGCCCGCCTTCCAAGTGACGCCCCATGCGATCAGCGCGCCTTATAACGATCTCGACCAGCTGGGCGCCTTCGCCGATATCTGCGACGTGGTGACATTCGAGTTTGAGAATCTTCCCGCCCATGCCATCGCGCATCTGGAACAGCATGTCCCGGTGCGCCCAGGCGCGCATGCGCTGGCGACGACCCAGGACCGGCTGACGGAAAAGAGTTTTGTCGCAAAGCTGGGCCTGAAGACCGCGCCGTTTTTTGAAGTTTCTTCGGCGGCCGAGGCGCGCGCGGCATTCGAAAAGTTGAACGGCAAAGCTATCCTGAAGACCCGCCGCTTTGGCTATGACGGCAAGGGCCAGGCGAAGGTGATGCGCGCCGAGGATGCCGAGAAGGCTTTTGCCGGCTTCAAGGGGGCGCCCGCGATTTTGGAGGGCTTTGTCGATTTCTCCTATGAGGCGTCGGTGGTGGCGGCGCGCGGCGCGGACGGACAGTTCGCCGCTTACGATCCGCCGGAGAATGAGCACGAACATCATATCCTGCGCCGCTCCACCGTCCCCTCGCGCCTCAGCCCCACACAGGTGAACGAAGCCAAGGCCATCGCCAAAGCGATTGGCGATGCACTGGCGTATGTTGGCGTCTTCGCGGTGGAATTGTTTGTGGGGAAGAACGGCGAGCTTCTGGTCAATGAGATAGCCCCGCGCGTCCACAATAGCGGCCATTGGACCATCGAGGCCTGCCAATGTTCCCAGTTCGAACAGCATATCCGCGCCGTGGCGGGCTGGCCGTTGGGCGCTTCCATCCGCCATGCCGACGCGGTGATGGAAAACATCATCGGGGCGGAAGCTCAAGCCTGGGAATCCCTGGCCAGGAGCGGGGCGCTGCATCTTTATGGCAAGACCGAGGCCCGGCCAGGCCGCAAAATGGGTCATTTGACGCGCCTAAAGCCGTTGACGAAGCCCTGATCGCCCCATACGTTCCGCGCCCATGAACGCGACGACCACCAAGAAGACGACCACCAAGACCGCCAAGACGATTGGCGGGGCTGGGATCGCGCGCGCTTAAAGAAACAAGCAAGCCGAATATCCAAGCCCCGCTCCCTCCGGACGGGGCTTTTTTATTGCGGCGTCGGCGAAGCCGGAGCCGCCAGAAATGAAGTGGAGTGCTGTCATGAAGAATAGGAATGTCGCAATTGTGGGCGCCACGGGTGCCGTCGGCCGCGAATTTGTCGGCTGCATTGAAAGCCGGGGCCTTCCGCTCGCCTCGCTGACGCTGCTGGCATCAGCCAAGTCTGTGGGCAAGACCCAGAGCTTCCGCGGCCAGGAACTGACGGTTCAGGAACTGACCGAGGACGCTTTCCAGGGCGTCGACATCGCGTTGTTCTCGGCCGGCAGCGGCATCTCCAAGCAGTACGCGCGGGCTGCCGTGAATGCGGGCGCGGTGGTAGTGGACAATTCATCCGCCTTCCGCGGCGATCCCGCCATCCCGCTGGTCATCCCGGAGATCAATGCCCGTCGCATCAAAGAACATAAGGGAATCATCGCCAATCCCAATTGCGCCACCATCACCACTCTGGTGCCGCTATGGCCGGTGCACCAGGTCAATCCGGTCCGCCGCCTGATCGTCTCCACCTATCAGGCGGCGTCAGGCGGCGGCGCGGCCTTGATGGAGGAACTGGAGCTTTCCACCCGAGCCTATCTGGACGGCAAGGAGTATCCGCCCAAGGTGGTGAAGTATCCCTATGCCTTCAATCTCTTCAGCCACAACACAGCCATCGATATGGAGACCGGCTATAACGATGAAGAGAGCAAGGTCATCAAGGAAACCAAGAAGATCTTCGAGGACGACCGGATCGCGGTCTCGGCCACTTGTATCCGCGTGCCGGTGTTGCGCGCCCATTCCGTCTCCATGACCTTTGAATGCGAGCGCCCGATCACGCCGCAAGAGGTGAAGGCCCTGTTGGCCAAGGCGCCGGGCGTCCGCCTGGTGGACGATTGGGCCAACAATTATTTCCCCATGCCCAAGGATGCTTCGGGCCAAGGTGATGTGCTGGCGGGCCGTATCCGCAAGGACCTGTCGGATTCGTCCGGCAAGTCGATCAGCATGTTTGCGGCGGCGGATCAGTTGCTGAAGGGTGCGGCGCTTAATGCCGTGCAAATCGCCGAATTGCTCTGACTGTCATCCCCAGCGAGCCATCCATCGCACGTGGCATTCTTATTTTGGTTTCGGCTTCGCCCAATCGGAAAAAGCGGGAAAGTTCGACAGCGCTTCTTTCGTCTTGGCCTTGAACTTCTCGAACTGCATCACATTCTCGATGCGGGCGGCGAGGAATTCCTGGGTCGGCATTTCATCCTCGCTGGTGTCGTTGAACCAGCGCACGGCCGTGGAACCATAGACGCCGGCCAGAATCCCGCGTTTGGTGTAGAAGTTGAAATCGGTCGAGGTATCGCCCGTCGCCCGCCACATGGCGTCCACCGTGTGATACATCAACTTGGCGCCCAGCGCCGCATGCATGGGCAGCGAGAGAAACGCGGCCGCCCGCCGCGCCGCTTCCTTGTGCGGCTTCAGAATCCCAAGCCGCGTCTTCACGGCCGTGGCGATACGCTCGCGGATCTTCATGGACTTCAAGTCCATCTTGGCCATCCGCTCTTCCATCTGTGCATCGGTATGGGTGGAATAGAATTCGACCAGGCTGAGGGCGCCGCTTTCGAACAGCCGCGCCACGTCGGCCTTGGCAATACCGGCTTGCGCGCCGGCCTTTTGCAATAGGCCGTCGGTGAAACCGTCAAAAGCGGCATGGGGCAGAGCGGCCGCCAACACCGCTTCGCGCATCTGTTGGTCGCCGCGCGGCGGGGTTTTGGAGTCCGCCTTGGGCGCCGCTTTCTTGCGCGACCTCTTTGGTGTCTCGGTCATGATGCCGCCGCCTGGAAGTGACGAATCTCGGACTCAAAAATCAGCCGGGAGAGATCGCCCATTCGCGCAATATAGAGCCGGCCCTCAAGGTGGTCGCATTCATGTTGCACCACCCGGGCATGGAAGCCGCGCGCAACGCGCTCGATGGTTTCGCCATTGATCCCAAGCCCCCGGTAGCGGATATGGTCCGGCCGCTCGACCCAGCCGCGCAGGCCTGGCACCGACAGACAGCCTTCCCAGCCGCCTTCCAGCCCCGTTCCCAACATGTCGATTTCGGGATTGATCAAGACCGTCAGGGGGGCGGTGTGGTCGAAGCGCTCCGCCTCATCGAAGCCCGGATCGGTCCGCTCCTCGGGCGCCTGGAACACCACGATCCGCAGGGGAACATGGACCTGGGGCGCCGCCAGTCCCGCCCCATTGGCGTCAATCATGGTTTCCACCATGTCATTGACCAGACGGCGAATTTCCGGCGACCTGGGCTCGGAAACGGCCCTTGCCGGGGTGGCCAGGACGGGGTGGCCCATACGAGCGATTTTCAGGATTGCCATGGTTACCAATATGCGACCAATGGCGATTTTGGCCAAGAGTCGGGATTCCTGGCGGGGCCGTTCCAAGCGCTTGGGCGCGCTTGGAACAGGTAGACAGCCAAAAGCCCATCTGGTATCACCCGCGCCTCCCATTTTGTGGCCAGGAGTTTCCCTTTGCAGATCATCGTTCGCGACAACAACATCGACCAGGCGCTCAAGGCGCTGAAGAAGAAGATGCAGCGTGAAGGCATCTTTCGGGAGATGAAGCTGCGCGGCGCCTATGAGAAGCCCAGCGAGAAGCGAGCGCGTGAGCGCGCCGAGGCCGTTCGCCGCTATCGCAAGCTCCAGCGCAAGCGCCTGCAGCGCGAAGGCTTGTTGCCGCGCTAAGATTTATTGCCGGAATTTGAAGAGGCCGCTTCTGCTGAAGCGGCCTTTTTCTTTTGGCGGTTCTTATTCCTTTTCTGGGCGACGTAATAGGTCGCGGCCGCTCCGACCGCCGCTGCGCCCAACAGCAGCAGCACGCCGCCGGGTCCAATGGTCAGGGTCTTTTCCGCCAGATCGGTGGCGGTGAGGGCGACCTCGTCCACCGCCTGTTCGACCTGCTGTTTCTTGCGCTTCCAGAACATATTTGCCTTTTCGCGCGGGCGACGGCTCGCTGTCGCTCGCCTGCCCGACGCTCCATCATGTACAATCGGCGCAGACCGCGACTTCCACCGTGACGTGCGACAGGTCGGGATAGCGTGTGCGCAGCGTGGCCTTCACGGCTTCCGCGCTAACCGCGTCTGGCGAAATCAGCGACACGATCAGCCCGCGATGGCCCGGTCCCAGCCGCCACAGATGCAGGTCGGGAATGCGCGCCTTGAGTTCCTTCTCCAGAAAGCCGCGGATCTCGTCCGACATGCCGGGATCTGCATCGGCATCCAGCAGCACCATGGCGCTGTCGCGGATCAAGCCATAGGACCAGGAGGCGATGACAAGAGCGCCCACCAGGCCGCTGACGGGATCGAGAATTCCCAGGCCGAAGTAATAGCCCGCGCCAAGCGCCACAATCGCCAGAACACT
>DATHLY010000204.1:0-11284 GCA_035487655.1 Rhizomicrobium sp.
GGTTTGGGGATGACGACGGGGGCGCCTTTCTGTACGCTTGTCCGCCATGGCTGACACACCTTCCTTCATGGAAACTCGGCGTCACCAGATGTTTCCGCATCTGGACGATCACGACATCGCCCGCCTGCGCCGCTTCGGCGACGTGCGCAACTTTGCCGATGGCACGCCAATCATGAAGGCGGGCGAGTTGGCCCCGGGATTGGTTTTTCTGCTCAAGGGCGCGATCGACGTGCGCCAGGGCGGCGCGGTTTCCAAGCGCGAGCCGATCATCCAGCACGGTCCGGGCCATTTCCTGGGCGAGCTGGCACAACTTTCCGACCGCCCCGCTCTGGTGGATGCCTTCGCGGTAGGCGAGGTTGAAGCCATTGTGATACCACCGCGCCGGCTGCGCGATGTGCTGGTGCAGGAGGCCGAGCTGGGCGAGCGCCTGATGCGCGCCTTGATCCTGCGCCGTGTGGGACTTCTGCAAACCGGCCAGGCGGGCCCCATCCTGATCGGTCCCTTCGGCTCCGCCGACATGTTGCGGCTGGAAAATTTTCTCAGACGCAACGGTCATCCCCATCGCGCCTTGGATTCCAACAACGATGGTTGCGCCCAGACGCTTTTGAAGCGCTTCACCATCCAGCCCGAGCACCTTCCCATTGTGCTTTGCCCCGGCGGACAGATCTTGCGCAATCCCAGCGAAAGCGAATTGGCGCGCTGCATCGGATTGCTCAAGCCGATCGATCCCAGCTTTGTGTACGATACCGCCATTGTCGGCGCGGGACCGGCGGGACTGGCGGCGGCGGTTTATGCCGCGTCCGAAGGGCTCTCCGTACTTGTGCTGGACTGCCGCAGTTTCGGTGGCCAGGCGGGCGCCTCCGCCCGTATCGAAAATTATCTGGGTTTTCCCACCGGCATTTCCGGCCTTGCCCTGATGGCAAGGGCCTATAATCAGGCTCAGAAATTCGGTGCCGAGATCGCCATTCCCGACGAGGCGCAGTTGCTGTTGGAATCGAACGATTCCGGTTTCCAGCTCAGACTGGGCAACAACGAGACCGTGTCGGCCCGAAGCATCGTGCTGGCAAGCGGGGCGCGCTACCGCCGCCTCGACATTCCCAATCTGTCGGATTTTGAAGGCACCTGCGTGCATTATTGGGCGAGCGCGGTGGAGACGCGGCTTTGTGCGGGGCAGGAGGTGGTGCTGGCCGGCGCCGGCAATTCGGCGGGGCAGGCGACGGTTTTTCTGGCCGGCAAGGTCAAGAAGCTTTGGATGGTGGTGCGCGGACGCGATCTGGAGTCCTCCATGTCGCAATATCTGATCGACCGCATCCGGGGGCTTTCCAATGTCGAGGTGCTGCTGCGCACCGAGATCTGCGGCTTGGAAGGCGGGGAGGGCAATCTCAATCGAGTACGCTTGAAACAGCGTGACACGGGTAAGGAAACCGATCACGACATCGGTCATGTCTTTTCCTTTATCGGGGCGGACCCCAACACGGATTGGCTGACGGCGGCCGGCATCGATCTGGACGATAAAGGCTTCGTTGTCACCGGCACGGACGGCCGTCACCCCTTGGCCACCAACCGGGACGGGATATTTGCCGTCGGGGATATACGCTGCGGCTCGGTCAAGCGCGTGGCGGCGGCGGTGGGCGAAGGCTCAGCCGTGGTATCGGCGATCCATGCCTTTCTGGCCCGTGCCCGCCAGGAACACAAGGCGGCGGCGGAGTAAATGGCTGACGATTTTTGCAGCCATCTCGGTACGATTCACAAGGTCACACCCGGCTCCAAGGGCTGCGAGGAATGCCTGCAGCTGGGATGGGAATGGTTTCATCTTCGCGTCTGCCGGGCTTGCGGCCATGTCGGCTGTTGCGACCAGTCGCGCGGCAAGCATGCCACCCAGCATTTTCATCGCAGCAATCACCCCATTATTGAAGGCTATGATCCTCCCGAAGGCTGGGGTTGGTGCTATATTGATGAAGTGATGTTCGACCTGGGCGGCAATGTTACGCCGCAGTCGGGGCCGATCCCACGTTATTATTGATTGCGGGATTATTGATCACTGGCATGGCCGCGCAGGGAGGATATCGTGCACGAGAATATCCGCGAAGGTTTCGACGTCTTCCTGCATGACGGCGGCAAGGGATTTGGTGCCGTGCGCCAAGTGCGCCGGCACGAATTGGTCGTCTATGTCGAAAATGCCGGCGATTTCGAGGTTCCGTTCGCGGCGGTGAAAGACGCGGAAGCCGGCAAGGTGATCCTGGATTCCGGCAAGCTGGATGCCAAGCTGCGGGCGGCCATCCGCCGAGCCCATTCCGGGGAAGATCCGCACATTCCATAAGAAGAATTGGCCATAAGAAGAATTGGGGACCCGTGAAAAAGCTGCTCTTGATGGGGGCCCTTCTGGCCCTGACCTTTCCCGCTGAGGCTCGCGAACGTTGGACACCGGCCGAGGCCAATGGCTGGTACGCCAAGCAGAAATGGCCGGTGGGCAGCAATTATATTCCCGCCAATGCCATCAATCAGCTGGAGATGTGGCAAGCGGCAAGCTTCGATCCCGCCGCGATCGACAAGGAATTTGGCTGGGCGCAAGCGATGGGAATGACCACCATGCGGGTCTTCCTGCACGATGCCTTGTGGCAGCAGGATGCGCAGGGGTTCAAGCAGCGCATCGGCGCCTTCCTGACGATCGCCGCAAGGCACGGTATCAAGCCGCTCTTCGTGCTGTTCGACTCCTGCTGGGATCCCGATCCCAGGCTGGGCATGCAGCATCCGCCCGTCCCGGGCGTGCACAATAGCGGCTGGGTGCAAGGACCAGGGGCCAAGGCGTTGGCGGACCCGTCGCAATATCCCCGGCTGGAATCCTATGTGAAGGATGTGGTGGGCCACTTCGCCAAGGACGACCGCATCTTGGGCTGGGACGTATGGAACGAACCCGACAACACCAACGGCAATTCCTATCCCGACACCAGCCAGGCACGCTTCAACCAGGTCGCCGCGCTCCTGCCCCTTGTCTTCGAATGGGCGCAATCGGCCAATCCGTCACAACCGCTGACCAGCGGCATTTGGCATCACGACCATTGGGAAAATCTGAGCGGGCTGAATGCGGTGGAGAAAACCCAACTCACCCAGTCCGATGTGATCTCCTTCCACGACTATAGCTGGCCGGAGATTTTCGAGGCGCGGGCCAAGTCATTGGAAAGCTATGGCCGGCCGCTGATCTGCACCGAATATATGGCGCGCGGCGCGGGCTCGACCATCGACACGATCCTGCCCATCGGCAAGCGCCGCAACATCGGCATGATCAATTGGGGTTTTGTTGAGGGCAAGACCCAAACCACCCTGCCTTGGGACAGCTGGCAGCGGCCTTACACCTTGCGCCCACCGGTGGTGTGGCACCACGACCTTCTGCGGGCCGACGGCACAGCGTACCGGGCCCGCGAAATCGAAATCATCAAGAAGCTGAGCACGGCTCCCAAAAGCGTGGCGCCCGCGGTCGAATAGATCATTTCCATGGCGTGCTCTATTTCCACGGCGTAACGGGCGGCACCGTGTCGGTGGCAGCTGGCGCCGCGACCGAGCCGAAATCGGCGGGCGAGACGATCTCCAGATATTCCATGTCGGGAGAATAATCGAAAAGGTAGTGCACCATGCCCGGACGCTGGTGCACGACATCGCCGGCTTCCACCAACGTAACCTTGTCCTCATACATGAAACGGGCCCAGCCTTTCATCATGATCACGATCTGGAAGTCGCAGACGTGATAATGCCAGCCCGTACCGTCCACGGGCGGCTGGTTGGCCTTCACCAGATGGGCAATCACCTTGCCGTTGGTGGCGCCGGCAATGCCCAGGTCGCGATAGAGGAAGAAATCCCGCAGCCCTCCCGCTTTGTATGGGGTATCGCCTGGCTTGACGTGACTGAAGAAAGTGCTCGTCGGCTCCTGACCCATGGGTGGCCTCCAATGCTGCGATGCACCATTAAGGCACTATTCCCATCGGTTGAAAAGAGCCCGGTAAAACGCTAGTCAAATGACCGATTCCGTCCAGCATGCTGAATAATTGTGCAATTGCAGCAGGTTCGCAATTGGCATTGGCCCGCGGTCAAGGACCTAGGGGCGTCAGGCCGTTGTTTTTCCACAGCGGGACATTCTGGGGATCGGTGAGGAAGCTGATGAAAGCCTGCGCCTCCATGGCATTGGCCGTCTGCACGGCAATGCCGGCGGAGAAGTCCACGCCCGCGCCATAACTCTCTGGCACCGGTCCCGCCAGGGCGACGTCCTTGTTGATGACAAGCTCCGGGAGCATCTGCAAGGTGATATCGGCCTGACCGTTGAGTAAGGCATTGACCGCCAGGCCTTGGACGGGAACGCGCCTGACGCGGGCGAATTCCGGCGCGCTGAGCATTTGATCGATGATTTTTCCCGTCGAGGTGCCAGCCTTGGGATCGGCATAGGCCACGCCCTTTGCCGCCAACAGCACGGCGAGGAATCTCTCCGGCGTGGAGACATTGGGGACCTTGCTGCCCGCCTTGACGCCCACCCCGACCGGGACATGGCCGAGCGGCGTCATGCCGGTGATCCTGGGCGAGTCGACCAGATCGCCAGTGGGCAGGACCACGACATCGGCCGCCCCACCCGCGTTGAGACTATCGAAAACCTTGTCGCGCGCGCCATCTCCCAGCGCGATCGCGATGCCCGTCTTGGCGCTGAATTGATCCGCCAGAGCCTTGAGCCCCGGCGTCACCAAGGCGGGCGCGAGAACGGTGAGCGTGTCGGCCGCGGCTGGCGCGCCCAGACAGACCTGAAAGAGACAGGCCTGGACAGGCCAGGCCAGCAGAAGGAGCGCGATCCTAAACAGTCTTGGGATCCACATGCAGGACATCCACCATATATTTGATGTTGCCCTTCAACACTTCTTCCATGTTGCTGCCCGCCGGGATCATGGACGCATCCAGGTCCAGCACCGCCCAGCCCTTGAAGTTCTGGGCGATCAGGAACTTCTGGATGCTGGGGAAATCCACGCCGCCGGAATCCGGCCCGCCCAGATTGCGGAACCAGCCATGGCCGCCGGCTTCGGGCCCGCTGCGCGGGACGGCGACTTTCTTGTTGCCGCGCAGGTTGGTGGGCGCGTCCTTGTAGTGCACTTCGGCAACCCGCGGCCAGTAATCTTTCATGATCTGCAACGGATCCATGCCGCCCAAAGTGAGATGCGAGGTGTCGGTGGTGAGCCAGACATATTTGGGATCGGTCAGCTGCATCAGCGTCCGGGTCTCGTGTTCGCTCTGGATCAACGATCCGACATGGGGATGGGGCGCCAGCTTGATGCCCATCTTGATGATCTGCTCGCCGATCTGGTTCAGCGCATCGGCGCAGACCTTGATGTCTTCATCCTTGGTGTCATAGCCCTTGGGCCGGCCGCCCATATTCATCTTGAAATGATCGCAATAACCGAACGGCACAATGAAATCGCGCACGAAAGCGACATGGTCGTTGATGGTCTTCTTGATCACCGCCTTGTCGTAGAAGGTGCCGGAGAAATCGGGGCCGCCGCCATTGGAGCAGGTCACCATGGTGAGGCCGTGATCATCCATGATCTTTTTGAGCGTCAGCGGTTTGTCGAGATAGTTCACGACATTCTGGCGGAACGGCTCGATGCCGGGCAGGCCAACGCGCTGCCCCACCTTGCAGGCTTCCTCGATATTGGTCTCCCAGGAAACAGCGCTGTAGCCGTAGCGGAAGGAGAGGGGCTTGGCGGCAGCCGGGCCCGCGCCCAACCCGGTGCCCAGCGTGGCCCCAAAAGCAGTGCCAAAGGCGGTAGAGGTCTGGAGGAAGCGGCGGCGCGTAGGCGCGAAGGTCATTGGGTTCTCCCGGCGTTTTTCTATTTTGGTCAAGATTTGCACAGCCGCCCCAACCCTGTCTCTCCCAAAAGCCCTTTCTCTCCGAAAAAGGGCACATTGGCATGAACCGGCGGCGGGTTCTGGCCGTAGAATGGTCCGCGATACCCGCCCCGGAAACGTCTTATGTTCGTGATCAAGGGGGTGGCGGCGGGCCTTGCTGCCGTCCGTTCCGCCTGTTCGCCTTTGGCCATGCTGAACCTGCTGGTACCCCGCTCGGCTTTCGTGGCGCATCGGGGGCTCGCCTTTGGCGAGGAGCCGCGCCAGAGGCTGGACATCTATGTGCCGCGGGGACTGGCTGTTTCCGCGCCCATGCTGTTGTTTTTCCATGGCGGCGGCTGGCAAGGGGGACGGCGCGCCGACTATCTGGCTTTCGGTCAGGTCTTTGCCAGCGCGGGCATCGTGACGGCGGTGGCGGACTATAGGCTTTACCCGCAGGTAAAGTATCCGGCCTTTGTCGAGGACGCCGCAGCCGCGCTGGTCTGGCTGCACCTCCATGGCGCAGACTATGGCGGCGACCCTGCGCGTCTGTTCGTCAGCGGCCATTCCGCGGGCGCGTATAACGCCGTGATGCTGGCGTCGGAGCCGGCCTTCCTTGCGGCCAAGGGTGCTGACCTTGGCTTGATCCGGGGTGTCATCGGCATCGCGGGTCCTTATGACTTCTTGCCCATGGAGCAAAAGGAATATGTCGACATGTTCCATGGCCGCAACAATCCGGATTCCATGCCGGTCCATCATGTGACCGGTCCCCGCCCGCCCATGCTGCTTGTCACCGGCGCCGGCGACCGCACGGTTTCCCCCAAGAACACCAAAAGCATGGCCGCGCGGCTCAGATCGCTGAGCAGCACGATTGTGGAAATCCATTATCGCGGGATCGGTCATGTCGGAATTCTTTTTTCCCTGCTGCCGGGCTTTCGTTGGCTGTCGCCTTTGCGGCAGGATATGCTGAACTTCATCCGCTCCGCTTGATGGGCAAAAGGCATATTCTCCCCGACCGGCTGAGGCCGGGATTGAAACTGGTATTCTGCGGCACGGCGCCCGGACGCCAGTCGGCGCTGCAACAGGCCTATTACGCCCATAGCCAGAACAAATTCTGGGCAACGCTGCACAAGATCGGGCTGACGCCCAGGCTGTTCGCCCCGCACGATTATGAAAAGCTGTGGGAGCTGGGCATCGGTCTTACCGACATCGCCAAGCATGTCTATGGCATGGATCATCAGCTGCCGAGTGACGCGTTGGGGTCCGAGGCGGTCGCCGCGCTCAAGGCGCGCATCCGAAAGGCGCGGCCGGCGATCCTGGCCTTCACCAGTCTCAATGGCGGACGCAAGGTGATGGGTGCGCGCGCCGTGGCGGGAGAACAATCCGAAATGCTGGGTGAGACGCGGGTCTTCATCCTGCCCTCGCCATCGGCCTTGGCCGACAATCATTGGGACATCGGACCTTGGCGCGAGCTGGCGAAAGCGGTGAAGCAATTGCCCTGACGCAATTGTATCAGGGAAAGACTGCGGCAACGGTCCGCACATCCGAGGCGGGGCCCGTGAAGCGGACGCAATGTTCCGGCGCCAGTTCCGGTCCGCACATGGCGTCGGGATTATCCGCCAGAGTCACGCGATAGGGCCCTATGGCGGGATCGGCGATGGCAAAATCGGTTTGGATGATCTGTGCGCCGCTGGCGAAGGCGGCGGCGCGCCGTGCGCCGTTGTTCTCCCGCGCCTCACGCGTCTCTTCGTCGGCACGGGTCAGGACGATGAGTCCGTCACGCACCGCCTGGCGGATGCGGGCGCCATCCTTCACGGGATCGGGAATGGATAGGAAGGCCGCCAGGGGCGAGGCCTGACCGGCGGCCAGGAACATGGCGCGGCCTTCGAGGAACTTGCGGGTGCCCCGATAGGCCTTAGCCCTGGCGGCACTGTCGATCAAGACGAAGATCACCTTGCCGCGCGCCTGCGCCAGCTTCGGCCAGGCATTGGCCGTCGCCGCTTCGCGCAAGCTGGCATAGTTGCCCTGAATCTGGTCGGGCGTGATCATCTGGCTGGCCGGAAAGGCGATGCGAATTTCGGCATCCAGCGCATTCAACGCGGCTTCATCGCAAGCATGCGGCGCCGTGGCACCGGGCATGGGTGTTTTGGTGTCGTTGATTCTGAGGGTGATGAAAATCGGCAAGTGGCGGGGATGCGATTGGGACCATTGCGCCACTTGGTTCAGACAATCCAGCAGGGCAAGGCAGGACGAGCGATAATCCACATCCAGAACATGGATCACCTTGAAGCCGGGCTTGGCCATGGCGTGGACATAGGCATCGGGCAAAAGGTCCATCGCCATGCCGGCGCCCGCCGGATTCTTATAGGCGCCTCCTTTGGGATCATAGGCGATGTCGAATTGCAGGCCGCGAATGTCATTGTCGAGCTGCGCTGACAGCGGCGCCATGCCGTAGTCAAGTGCTTCGGCATTCTTCTTGCCGCCCATGCGGATCAGACCCATCAGTGCCTGGTCCGGCCGCTGTTTGGTGCTCTCGGCGGTGGCCACGATCTGGAGCTGATCCAGGCGAAGATTTGCGTCCATCCATTTGGGGCTGCAACGGCTGTCACAGCTGCGCGCGGCAGACGAGGCGGCAGACGAAAGAGATGTGTATGCCACATTGGCAATGGGAGAGGAGGACTGGCCGGCCGCCGCCATCACGAACACTGCGGCGGGGACCAGGAACAAGGCGACGAGAAAGTGGCGGCGCACGTTCCTAGTCCTCCCGGCTTAAACGCCTCTTGCCACCGTCAGGCCAGCGATCAGCAGCACCAGGAAGATGACCAGGAAGATGAAGAACAGGGTTTTTGCAATTGCGATGGACGTTCCCGCGATGCCGGTGAAACCCAGCAGTCCCGCGATCAGACCAACCACCAGAAAGACCAGGGCCCATTTGAGCATGGGATGCTCCACATTTTGCGAATATTGCAGAGACACAACACGCAATGTGTCACGGGAGTTCCGCGGCATTTTTGTGGCAATCAAGGCGACGGCGGCAAGCGATTCGATCCGCGTGTGGCGTCATGCAGCAATTGCTCCGCCGGCTTGGCCGGTGAAGCGGTGGTTACCGATTGCTGCATCGGCATGGGCGCGGTGAGGGCCCAGTTGACGATTTGGGTGACGGCGATCCCGAGCGCCTGCTGCAATGCTTGCGCCACCGCGCCCGCGCTGTTGGCCGAGGCGTTCAATGTCTGATTGGTCGAAAAGCTGGAGACGATGACTCTGCCATGTGTGGTGGTGAGCTTTGCCGTAAGGCTGACCACCACCCGCGGATTGCCGTCCGCTTGGGTATAATGGGCCGCGAAATCCTTGATTTCGGTGACCAGATTATAGTCGGCATGCAACGCCGCCTGCTCGGGGGCCACCGCGTCGACGCGGCCCGAGGCTTCAAAGCCGTCCAGCAGCGCCTGTTGCACCATCGGCGACACGCGGTCCGGATAGTTGGCCTTGGCGTAATAATCCATGCTTCCGTCGGGTTGGGTGAGGGCCATGCGCTCGGTGTCGAGGCCCGGCGCGATGTCGGGACGCAAGATCGAAAGCGCCCAGCCCACTTTTTCGCCGCTGCCGGCCGGAAAGGCGGGCCGTATCGGATAGAGGGATCCGGCATCCTGGGGGCCCAGTCCCAGGACATTGCCGCCGCAGGCGGACAAGGCTGCCGAAGACGCCGCGACCAAGAACACCCGCCGCTGGATCATGCCCCCTTGAATCATGGATATCCTCATTTGGGTTCGTATCCCTTGCGCCGGTCGCCAAACAAAAGCTTGGTAGGCGTGCGGTTGAGCTGATCGGACAGCTGGGTGAGGTTGGCCACCAGACGCCGCATCTCGCCGATCAGGTCGGAAAGCTGGGCCAGCCCGTCGCCATTGATGAAGGCGTCGGCATCGTCGGCCACCTTGCCGTATTTCCGGACCGTCAGGTCCACCTTATCGAGCGCGGGCCTGAGATTGTTGGACGCCTCGCTGAGATTGGCCATCGCCTTGTTGGCATTGGCGATGGTGGCGTCGATGTCGGCGCTGCGCCGCGCGATCATCTCGGTCGTCTCATCCAGATTGGCCAGCACATGGGCGATGGAGCGGCGGTTGTCGTCATTGAGCAAGTCATTGAGCCGCGACGCCGCGACGTTGATCTTGCCAACGACCTCCGGCGCCGATTGCTGCAACTGGGCAAAGGTGGAAGGCTTGGTGCGGATCACCGGATAGCTCTGGTCGTCATGAGCCTCCAGCAGCGGGGATTTGGCGGTGCCCCCGGTGATCTCGACAAAGGTGGCGCCGGTGAAGCCCTGGCTTTCAATCGAGGCGACGCTGTCCTCGCGGATTTTGAGATTGGGCTGCACCTGCATGGTGACGATCACGCGCTGGGGATCGTTGGGATCGAACTCCAAATTGGTAATGCGGCCGACCTCGATGCCGTTGTATCGGGTCGAGGTGCCTTTGCCCAAGCCCGTGACCGGTCCTGTGAAATAGGACTGATAATAGGCATATTCCTGGCTGTACTGGATGCCGGCCAGCCACAGGATCGCCACCACCAGCCCGATGACGCAGGCCAGCACAAAGGCGCCCACCGCGACATAATTGGCATTGGTCTCCATCAGCGCGCCTCCTCTGAGGTTTCATCCATGGAAGAAAGTGCCGCCCGGCCCCGCACGCCCGAGAAATAGTCCTGAATCCAGGGATCCTTGTTCATGCGCAATTCCTCGATCGTGCCGATCACCAGCTTTTGGTTGACCAGCACGGCGATGCGGTCAGTGACAGCGCGCAAAGTGTCTATGTCATGGGTGACCAGGAAAACGGTGAGGCCCAATATCTCCTGCAGCTGGGTGATCAGCTCGTCGAACTGATTGGCGGAAATCGGGTCCAGGCCGGAGGTCGGCTCGTCCAGGAACAGCAGTTCGGGATCCAGCGCCAGCGCCCGGGCCAGGCCGGCGCGCTTTTTCATGCCGCCGGACAATTCGGACGGATATTTGTCGGCTGTTTCGCAGGGAAGCCCAACCATGGCCAGCTTCACCTCGGCAATCTCATCCATCAGCTCCTGGCTCATGCTGGTATATTCGCGCAATGGCACCTGAATGTTCTCCATCACGTTCTGGGAGGAGAACAGCGCGCCCTCCTGAAACAGAACCCCCCAGCGCATCTCCAATTCGCGCATGGCCGGGCTTTCGATTTCGTCGCTGGTCTGCTGGCCGAACACTTCCACCGTGCCCTCCTTGGGACGGTTCAGCCCGACAATGGAGCGCAGCAAGACGGATTTTCCCGAACCGGATCCCCCCACCACGCCCAGAACTTCGCCGCGATAGACGTCCAGATCGATATGGTCATGCAACAGCGTGTTTCCAAAGCCGTTGACCAGGCCCCGGATGCGGACGACGGCCTCTTGTTCCCGGCCATTTCGGTTT
>DATHLY010000205.1:0-2716 GCA_035487655.1 Rhizomicrobium sp.
GCTCCCTGCAGGTTTGCCGAAAAATCCGTCAAGATTGGCGCCCAGTGGATCGCCGCGGTCCTTCTCGACAAAGTAGCAGGCGGCGCATCGTCCCGCGAAAATGGCCTTGCCGCTGTCGGCATTGCCCTGCGCAAAAGCGGCGTGCGGAACGACAGCGGAAAAAATCATGGCCATTGACATCACTATGCGCCTCAAGGCTCGTCTCCTACCGGGAGGGTTGCGGCACAGGGCTTAAAAGGTCGCGATCGGATTGAGCACCGATCCGGTTCCCCCCGGCACGGCCGCGGGCGAGGCGGTCACTAGGAAGTCCCAGCGCTTGCGCCTCTCCGCCTCACGCCCAATCAGTTCCAGGTCGAGATTGTCGAAAATGGGCATGCCCATCGCGACAATGCAGAGCGTATGGATCGGCTGTGGGATGCCGGTGACGCCCGAGGGCAGCACGTCCTGCGCGTCATCCCCGCCGATGACGGCGACATCGCGCTGGTGCATCCATTCGGCACAGGTCATGTGCAGCCCCGCCAGGCCCTGCGCGATGGGCCATGGCCCCAGCGCGTCGCGGCGCGCCCAGCGCCCGGTGCGCACAATCATTACATCGCCGGATTCCACTTTCACGCCGGCCGTCTTCTCCCAGCCTTCCAGGTCTTCCGGACGGATGGCGGTGCCCGGTTCCAGGTAATCGACGCCCTTGTAGCGCGCCATATCCATGAGCACGCCGCGCGTGATGATGCCGTGCTTAAAATTAATGATGCTATTCTTCAGGGCGCCATCTTCTTCCGTGACATTGTCCTGCGAATAGCCGTTGTACATTTTCTGGTCGTAGAGGAAGTGACACAGCGTATCCATGTGGGTATGGGCATAGCCGTGATAATCGATGAAGAAGGTATCGGCGGTGCCGCCCACCTTGAACTTGTTGGGCACCTGGTCCTTTCCGACCCGCTTCATCTTGCGGACGATCGGCGCAGGGTTGTCCATCGCCGGCTTCATCTCGGCATCGCGTGCCATGGAGAAGGATTCCCCTTCGCGCACAGTAGCCAGCGCCTGTTTGCGCTTGGCCGGGGTGATGAGATTGGCCGCCCCCTTTTGGTCGTCGGCGCCCCAGCGGTTCCAGTTGGACAGGGCGCCGAACAGACGGATGAACTCCGCCGTGGTCGCATCGGCCTCGGGCAAGGGCGCGGCAGGAGCAGCCGGTGGTGCCGCGTTTTGCGCCAGCGCTTTCCCGCCCGCCGCGGCGGTAAGGGACGCCCCGGCCGCCAGACGCTGCAGCAGCAAGCGGCGGGATAAATTCGGCTCAGACGCGGCGCGCTCGTCCGGCGGCAAAACAGTCATGGCATTCACTCCCAGCATTTGAAGGCTTGGCGCAAAGACCGCAGGGTCGTCGCCGCTTCCTCACTTGCCCTTGTATTGCACGCGCCAGATCGGGCCGCCGGTATCGTCGGCGATCAGAAGGGCGCCGTCCCTGGCAATGGCCAGACCCGATGGCCTGCCCCACACCCTGGCGGGCTCGCCCTTTGCGCTGCTGCCGTCCCAGAAACCCGTCACGAAATTTTCATAGCCGCCATCTGGCTTGGCGTTCACGAAATGAATGCGCACCACCTTGTACCCCGTGGGCTCGGACGTGTCCCAGGACCCGTGCAGGGAGACAAAGGCGTCGCCCTGATAGTCGCGGGGGAAACTCCTGCCCGTGTAAAAGGTGAGCCCGATAGGCGCGGAATGGGCCGGGAACAGCACGTCCGGCGTGATGGCAGAGGCGATCTTGCCACCCGGATCGCGGCTTCCCCAATTCGGGTCGGGGTTCTTGCCGGTATAGCTGTAAGGATAGCCATAAAAGCCGCCCGGCTTCACGCTGGTGAAATAGTCGGGCGGCAGCTTGTCGCCTAACCCGTCGCGTTCGTTGACGGAGGCAAACATGACGCCCGTGTCCGGCTGGAAGGTGATGCCGACGGGATTGCGGATGCCGCTAGCATAGCTGACCAAGTCGCCTTTGTCCGTGACTCGGAATATTTCGGCCCCGGGCCTGAAGTCCGAAACATTGTCATGCGCCCCGATGCACACATAGAGACTGTCATCGGGACCGAAGGCGAAATTGCGGGAGGGATGCATGCCCTGCGGCCTGAGATCGGCGGGCGTGGTCACCTTTTCTGGTTTGGCGCTGGCAACCGTGTCGCCATCCTTATAGGGCACTCGCCAGATCGCGTTCGTGTCGCTGTAATAGAAATACCCGCCATGCAGGCCCACGCCCTGGAAGCGCGTGAGCCCGGTCAGGAAGGTGAATATCTGGTCCGCATGGCCGGCGCCCTTGCTGTCGCGCAGGATGATGATGTTGCCCAGGCGCGGCTGGGAAACAAAAACATCGCCGTTGGGCGCCACCGCCAGCCAGCGCGAATTCTTCAGGTCGGCGAACAGCGAAACGTCAAAGCCCGGAGGGGCTTCCGGCATTTTTCCTTCGGGCCGAGGAATGACCAGATTCGTGTTGGCGACTGCGGCTGTCGCATAAGGCTTGGGTAGGTCCGAAACCCGCAGATGGAATTTTTGCCCGGGTTGATCGGCTGCCTGTGCCGGGGCAGCTAACGCGACGCCCAACAGGAGGATCAGCGGAAATGTGTTCCCGACCATTGTCCTTCCTCTACGTTTGTCTGACACCTGCACACAGCCTCGCGCTTTGGCATCCCGCTCATGTCATTCCAAGGGCAGCGCAGTAGCCGCGGCGCGCCGATGA